>DATHIG010000032.1:0-2143 GCA_035490035.1 Actinomycetes bacterium | reverse complement strand
CCTGAACAGCGGTTTCGCGCTTTCCTGCTTCCTTCTGCTCGGGCGCCTGACGGCGCGTTGACAACGCTTGTCAACGGGCGGCCTCGCCGGCCGGCTCGTCGTCAAGAATCAGCCGGGCCACGACGCTGGCGGCGCCCAGCGGACCCACGGCCAACCCTCAGGCTTGGTCCGGCACCAGGATCAGCTTCCCGCGAGCCCCTGACTCGAGGATCCGGCGGTGCGCCACCGCCGCCTCGCGCAGGGGCAGCTCCTCGCCGACCACCGGCACGAGGGCGCCGCCGCGCAGCTTGGCCGCCACCGCCGCGAGTGCGGCCGCCGTCTCCGCCTCCGAGGCGTTCCACAAGGCGGTCCCCATGACGGTGGCCTCCTTGATCATGGTGAGCCGCGGGGTGAACTCGAGGCGTCCCCGGCTGCCGACAACCACGACCCGCCCGCCGGCCGCCAGCACGCTCAGGTCATGTTCCAGGTTCACGTCCGCCAGCATCTCCACCACCACCGAGATCCCGCGGCCACCGGTGATGCCAGACAGCTCGTCCAGGTACCCGGGCGTCGAATGGTCGAGGACGTGGCCGGCGCCGGCCCGGCGGACCACCTCCATCCCCCCCGCGGACCCGGCCGTGCCGACGACCACTGCGCCAGTGTCGGCGGCCAGCTGGGTGGCCGGTACCCCGACGCCGCCGCTCGCGCCGTGGATGAGCACGGTCTCGCCCGGTTGGAGGCGGGCCTTCTGGAACAGCGCGCGCCAGGCGGTCACACAGGGCACCCCCACGGCTGCGCCCTGGCCGTACGACAGGGTGGAGGGCAGCGGATGGACCACCGCCGCGTCCACCACGGCCAGGTCCGCGTACAGGCCGGAGCAGCCGGGCGTTCCCAGCGCCGCCACGAAGACCCGGTCCCCCGGCGCCACCTCGTCCACCCCGGCACCGACCGCATCGACGACGCCGGCCCCGTCGAACCCCGGCGTGTAGGGCAGCTCCGGGGTGAAGAACGCGTAGGTACCGGTCCGAATGTAGGTGTCGGCGGGGTTGACGCCGATCGCGTGCAGGCGCACCCGGACCTGACCGGCCCCGGGTTCCGGCACGGGCAGCTCTCGGTGCTCCAGGACCTCCGGCCCACCGAACTCCGACACCTGGATGCCGTGCATCAGGCCCGGCCCTTCGGCGGCTTGGCGCCCTTGGTGTCCGCGTGCTCCAGCAGCGTCCTGCGCGGCGGGGTGAACATGTCCACCTCGACGCACGAGGACTCCAGGGTGTGGGCGCCGTGCGGGACCCACGGCGGGATCACCGCCACGTCCCCGGGGCGCATGGTGCGCGACTCCCGGTCGATGTGGAATTCGAACTCGCCCTCGAGCACGACGACGATCTGCTCCTCCTCGTGGACGTGGGTGGGAGCGACCGTGTGGGGCGCGAACGACACGAAGTTGGCCATCGCGTTCTCGCCGAGCACCGGACGGAACGCCAGGCCAGGGACGAACTCGACGGGGTCGATGTCGTCGACCCTGACGAAGCGCCCCGGCCCCGTGGGCACGCCATGGGCCTGGCTGCTGAAGTGGGCTTCACCGCTGCTGCTGGTCATCCTCAACCCGACCTGCCGTCGAAGCGGGCGAGGGCTCCAGCCCAGGCCTGCCTGCCCACGTTGGCGCCTGCATCGCGGGCTGCTCGGCAGCCTACCCGAAGTTGGTCCGCTTGCGGCTGACCGACTGCACCGGATTAGAGGACAGGCGCGGATCGTCGACGGCGTGCTGGCGCGTGCTGTCCTGGCAGCGCCGTCGACCGTGGCGGAGGGATCAGTTAAACCCGAGGTGTTCGGGGTAGTGCTCACCAGTGGCAGCAACCGAGCCGGTTGGCTTCAATGCGGTTTCGCGAGGCAGCGGGATAGGACAACCGCAACCCGCTCGGCCAGCCGCAGGGTCAGGAGGTGCTGATGCCATGACTGAGCGCACAACCGGCGCTGAGGACCGGGCGCAAGGTCGTGGAGACCGGGGCGGCCATGCCCCCGAGCGGCCGACCCAGCTGCCCGGCGGCTCCTGGTGGGCGGCGGTCAAACGCACCGTCCGGGAGTTCCAGGTCGACAACCTGAGCGACTGGGCGGCGGCGCTCACCTACTACAGCGTGCTGTCGATCTTCCCCGCCCTGCTGGTGTT
>DATHIG010000031.1:0-6891 GCA_035490035.1 Actinomycetes bacterium | reverse complement strand
GCCGCCCCGGCGGCAGAGCAGGGCAAGGAGTGATCGATCGATGCTGACCCCCAAGCGCGTCAAGCACCGCAAGCAGCACCGCGGCCACCGCCGCGGGCTGGCCAGCGGCGGCACTCGCGTGGCCTTCGGCGACTACGGCCTGCAGGCGCTGGAGCCCTCCTGGGTGACCAACCGGCAGATCGAGGCCGCCCGAATCGCCATGACCCGCTACATCAAGCGTGGCGGCAAGGTCTGGATCAACATCTACCCGGACAAGCCGGTGACCAAGAAGCCGGCCGAGACCCGCATGGGCTCCGGCAAGGGCTCGCCGGAGTGGTGGGTCGCGGTGGTCCGGCCTGGCCGGGTGATGTTCGAGCTGTCGGGCGTCCCCGAGGCGACCGCCCAGGAGGCCATGCGCCTGGCCGCCCACAAGCTGCCCATGAAGTGCAAGTTCGTGAAGCGCGCTGACGCGGAGTGATGACCATGAAGGCAAGTGAGCTGGCCGACCTGGACGCTGACGAGCTGGCCGCCAAGCTGGCCGAGGCCAAGGAGGAGCTGTTCAACCTCCGGTTCCAGAACGTCACCGGCCAGCTCGACAACCCCCACCGGCTGCGCGAGGTCCGCAAGGACATCGCCAGGGTCCTCACCGTGATGCGCCAACGCGAGCTGGCAGAGGAGAGGGAGACCCAGTGACCGAGCACGACGCGACGACCACCAGCAAGCCCCGGGGCAACCGCAAGGTCCGCACGGGGGTCGTGGTCTCCGACAAGATGGACAAGACGGTGGTGGTCGAGGTGGAGGACATCCGCCAGCACCGCCTGTACCAGAAGACGATCCGGCGCACGACCCGGCTCAAGGCGCACGACGAGCAGAACGCGGCCGCCCCGGGCGACCTGGTCCGGCTTGCCGAGACCCGCCCCCTGTCGGCGAGCAAGCGCTGGCGGGTCATGGAGATCATCCAGAAGGCCAAGTGAACCGCGCGGCGGTGCAGTGAACAAGGCAGAACGTCGAGTAGCGAAGATGAATACGAGGTCCGAATGATCCAGCAGGAGTCGCGGCTGAAGGTCGCGGACAACACGGGTGCCAAGGAGATCCTCTGCATCCGCGTGCTCGGCGGCTCCGGGCGGCGCTACGCCTCCATCGGCGACATCATCGTGGCCACGGTGAAGGACGCCATCCCCGGCGGCGCCGTCAAGGAGGGCGAGGTCGTCAAGGCGGTCGTCGTCCGGGTCAAGAAGCAGAAGCGCCGCCCCGACGGCTCCTACATCCGCTTCGACGAGAACGCGGCCGTGATCATCAACGAGCAGCAGAACCCGCGGGGCACGCGCATCTTCGGGCCGGTCGGCCGGGAGCTGCGCGAGAAGCGCTTCATGAAGATCATCAGCCTGGCCCCGGAGGTGCTGTAGCCATGAAGGTGCGCAAGGACGACCGCGTGATGGTCATGGCCGGCAAGGACCTCGGGGTGACCGGACGGGTGCTCAAGGTCGACCCCGGACGGAACAAGGTGCTGGTCGAGGGCGTCAACCGGATCAAGCGGCACGAGAAGATCCGGCCGACCCAGCGGGGCGGCCAGACCGGCGGCATCACCGAGAAGGAGGCCTGGATCGACGCCTCCAACGTGCAGCTGCTGAGCCCCGACGACGGCAAGCCGACCCGGGTCGCATACCGCGACGAGGACGGCAACAAGATCCGGGTGTGCGCCCGCACCGGAGCCAAGCTCTGAAGGAATGACTGAGACGATGACGCAAGCAACGGCGACTGAGCGAGCGGTACCGCGACTCAAGGCGCGCTACCGCGAGGAGCTCGAGCAGCGGCTCAAGGACGAGCTCGCTCTCGACAACGTCATGCAGGTCCCGCGGCCGCTCAAGGTCGTGGTCAACATGGGCATCGGCGAGGCGATCCGCGAGGCCCGCCTGCTCGACGGAGCCGTCCGCGACCTGACCCAGATCACCGGCCAGAAGCCGCTGGTCACCAAGGCCAAGAAGTCGATCGCCGGCTTCAAGATCCGCGAGGGCCAGTCGATCGGGGCCAAGGTCACCCTGCGCGGCGACCGCATGTGGGAGTTCCTCGACCGGCTGATCTCGATCGCCCTGCCCCGCATCCGCGACTTCCGTGGCCTGAACCCCAGGACCTTCGACGGCCACGGCAACTTCACCTTCGGGCTGACCGAGCAGCTGGTCTTCCCAGAGATCGACTACGACAAGATCGAGAAGATCAGAGGCATGGACATCACCGTTGTGACCAGCGCCGAGACCGACACCCAGGGCCGCGCCCTGCTCACCGCTCTAGGCTTTCCATTCCGCCAAAGCTGACCAACCGAAGTCCCCGATCCATATGGGGGAGCTCCGGCCCCCACCACCGCCACCCGAGAGCGCCGTACCAACGAACGGTTCCCGCCAGGCGTCAGGCCGACGAACCGGCAGGACCAGGAGGTAGCACCAGCAGATGGCAAAGAAGGCATTGATCGCCAAGGCCAAGCGCACCCCGAAGTTCAAGGTGCGGGCCTACACGCGCTGCCAGCGCTGCGGGCGGCCGCGGGCCGTGCTGCGCAAGTTCGGCCTGTGCCGGATCTGCGTGCGCCAGCTCGCCCACGCCGGCGAGCTGCCGGGCGTCACCAAGTCGAGCTGGTAAGGGGCGGTGAGCTGACATGAGCATGACCGACCCCATCGCCGACATGCTGACCCGGCTGCGCAACGGCAACGTTGCCTACCACGACGAGATCATCATGCCCAGCTCGAGGATCAAGGTGGAGATCGCCAAGGTCCTCAAGCAGGAGGGCTACATCAGGGACTACGCGGTCGAGAAGGCCGACGTCGGCTCCAAGCTGACCATCGTCCTGAAGTACGGCCCCAACCGGGAGCGCACCATCAGCGGCGTGCGCCGCATCTCCAAGCCGGGGCTGCGCGTCTACGCCAAGAAGGAGGGCCTGCCCAGGGTGCTGGGCGGCCTCGGCATCGCCATCATCTCGACATCGACCGGCCTGCTCACCGACCGCGCGGCCCACAAGGCCGGCATCGGGGGCGAGGTCGTGGCCTACATCTGGTAAGGGGGAGCGTCTCGACATGTCTCGTATCGGCAAGCTCCCTATCGACGTGCCCGGCGGCGTCGAGGTCAGGGTGGAGGGCAACCTGGCCACCGTGACCGGCCCAAGGGGCACCCTCGCCCAGCCCATCCCGCCGCAGATCACCGTGCGCCAGGACGGCGCCCAGGTCCTGGTCGAGCGGCCCAACGACGAGCGCGAGAACCGGGCCCTGCACGGCCTGGTCCGGTCGCTGGTGGCCAACATGGTCGAGGGCGTCACCAAGGGGTTCGAGAAGCAGCTGGAGATCCAGGGGGTGGGCTACCGGGTGCAGACCCAGGGCTCCGACCTGGTGTTCAGCCTCGGCTTCTCCCACCAGATCCCGGTCAAGGCCCCCGACGGCATCAGCTTCGAGGTCACCAGCCCGACCCGGTTCTCGGTCAAGGGCATCGACAAGCAGCAGGTGGGCCAGGTGGCGGCCGACATCCGGCGGTTGCGCAAGCCAGACCCGTATAAGGGGAAGGGTGTGCGCTACGCCGGCGAGGTCGTCCGCCGCAAGGCCGGCAAGACGGCGAAGTAAGGAGGGGGTCCGGGGGCCATGGAGGGGTCCGGGGAACCCCAAGGGGGTGCCCCGGTGAATCGGACCCTAGGCCCCCGGAGCGAAAGGGATGACGATGAACACTGCAAAGGTGAAGCGCGACGCGCGCCTGCGGCGTCACCATCGCGTGCGGCGGCGGGTGGTGGGCACGGCCGAGCGGCCGCGCCTGGCCGTCTTCCGCTCCAACAAGCAGATCTACGCCCAGCTCATCGACGACCGGGCCGGCCGCACGCTGGCCTCGGCGGGCTCGCCAACCTCGCAGGGCGACGGCGACAAGAAGGCCGCCGCCTCGCGGGTCGGCGCCGAGCTGGCGACCAAGGCCAAGGCGGCGGGCATCACCTCGGTGGTGTTCGACCGCGGCGGCTACCAGTACCAGGGACGCGTCCGGGCGCTCGCCGAAGCGGCCCGCGAAGGCGGCCTTGATTTCTAGGAAACGCTGAAGGAGGCATTCCGCATGGCACCAGCGCCCCGCCGGGGTCCCGGTGGACAGAGCAACCGGCCACCCCGTGACGATCGGGGCGGCCCAGGCCGGGATGACAGCCCCAAGTCCCAGTTCGAAGAGCGCGTGGTCGCGATCAACCGGGTGGCCAAGGTCGTGAAGGGTGGCCGCCGGTTCTCGTTCACCGCCCTTGTGGTGGTCGGCGACGGCAACGGCAAGGTCGGCGTCGGCTACGGCAAGGCCAAGGAGGTCCCCTCGGCCATCCAGAAGGGGGTCGAGACGGCCAAGAAGAACTTCTTCGCGGTGCCGATGATCGGCTCGACCATCCCCCACGAGGTGCTCGGCGCCGTCGGCGCCGGCCGGGTGCTCCTCAAGCCGGCCTCCCCGGGTACCGGGGTCATCGCCGGCGGCCCGGTGCGCGCCGTGCTGGAGGCGGCCGGGGTCTCCGACGTGCTCTCCAAGTCGCTCGGGTCCTCCAACCCGATCAACATCGTGCACGCCACCGTGGCCGGCCTGAAGCAGCTCAAGCGGCCGCAGGAGGTCGCCGACCTGCGCGGCCTGGACCTGGCCGAGATGTCTCCGGTCACGGTGGCCAGGCAGAAGGCGGCGGCCGCGGTCGGCGCCGCCGCCGGCAAGGCGAAGGAGTCCTCGGCGTGAGCGTTCGGCTCAAGGTCACCCAGAAGCGCTCCCTGATCGGCCGGCCCCAGCCACAGCGGGACACGGTCAGGAGCCTTGGTCTCAAGCGGATCGGCCACGTCGTCATCAAGGAGGATCGCCCTGAGATCCGCGGCATGATCTTCAAGGTCTCCCACCTGGTCGAGGTGGAGGAGGTACACGAGTGAAGCTGCATCACCTACGCCCGGCTCCCGGGTCCACCAAGGACCGGATGCGCAAGGGGCGTGGCCCGGCGGCGGGCAAGGGCAAGACCGCCGGCCGGGGAACCAAGGGTTCCAAGGCCAGGCAGCAGATGCGGGTCGGCTTCGAGGGCGGCCAGATGCCGCTCCAGCGGCGGATCCCCAAGCTGCGTGGCTTCACCAATCCCAACAAGGTCCACTGGTCGGTGGTGAACCTCGACCGGCTGCAGGCCGCGTTCCCCAGAGGCGGCGGCATCGACCCGGACGGGTTGGTGGCCGCCGGCCTTGCCCGAAAGGGCACCCCGGTGAAGGTCCTCGGCCAGGGGGACGTGTCGGTCGCGCTCCAGGTGCGGGCGCATGCCTTCTCGGCCACGGCGGCCGACAAGATTACGGCCGCAGGCGGTACCGTAGAGGTCGTGTAGGCCGCAAAGGAGAGGAAACCCGCGGATGCTGTCGGCCTTTCGCAACGCCTTCAAGATCCCTGAGCTGCGGGGCAAGATCCTGTTCACGGTGGCGATCATCGCCGTCTACCGGCTTGGCTCCCACCTGCCGGTGCCGGGCGTCGACTTCGACGCCGTCCAGGACTACCTCCAGAACCCGGCGGCCAGGGACCCCAACGGTGCCTTCACGCTGATCAACCTGTTCTCGGGGGGCGCGCTGACGCAGTTCGCGATCTTCGCGCTGGGGATCATGCCCTACATCACCTCCTCGATCATCATGCAGCTCCTCGGGGTGGTCATCCCGCGGCTGGAGCAGCTGCAGAAGGAGGGCGAGAGCGGGCGCAAGAAGATCCAGCAGTACACCCGCTACGTGACGGTGTTCCTGGCGCTGCTGCAATCGGCCAGCATCGTGCAGCTCGCCCACAACCAGGGCATCCTGCCGCTCGACATCTTCCCCGGCCTGACCCCGGGCCGCTTCGCGCTCGCCGTGCTCACGCTGACCGCGGGCACGGCGCTGATCATGTGGCTCGGCGAGCTGATCACCCAGCGCGGCGTCGGCAACGGCATGTCGATCATGATCTTCTCGGCGATCGTGGCCACCCTGCCCAGCGAGGGCGCCAACATCCTGCGGGTGAACAAGGGCTTCATCTTCGGGCTGGTCTGCTTCCTCGGCCTGCTGATCATCGTGGCCGTGATCTTCGTGGAGCAGGCGCAGCGCCGCATCCCCGTCCAGTACGCCAAGCGCATGGTTGGCCGGAAGATGTACGGCGGCCAGTCCACCTACATCCCGCTCAAGGTCAACCAGGCCGGCGTCATCCCGATCATCTTCGCGTCCAGCCTGCTCTACATCCCGGTGCTGCTGGCCTCGATCGTGAACAAGGACTGGCTGACCGACTTCGTCGAGAAGTTCGCCCGCACGGGCAGCCACCCCCTCTACATCATCACCTACTTCATCCTGATCATCGCCTTCGCCTACTTCTACAACTCGATCGCCTTCAACCCGGTCGACACCGCCGACAACATGAAGAAGTACGGCGGCTTCATCCCGGGCATCAGGCCGGGGCGCCAGACCGCCGAGCACCTGAACTACATCCTGACCAGGATCACCCTGCCCGGCGCGGTGTTCCTGGGGGCCGTGGCCATCCTTCCCTTCATCGCGCTGGCAGCAGGCAACGTGCAGTCGTTCCCGTTCGGGGGCACGGCCATCCTGATCACGGTGGGCGTCGGGCTCGAGACCATGAAGCAGATCGAGTCCCAGCTCCTGATGCGCAACTACGAGGGCTTCCTCCGTTGAGGCTGGTGGTCCTCGGTCCGCCGGGAGCAGGCAAGGGAACCCAGGCGGTCCGGATCGCCAAGGAGTTCGCCTGCTCCGACGTGGCCACCGGGGACATCTTCCGGGCCAACGTGGCCGAGGGGAGCGAGCTTGGCCAGGCTGCCCAGGAGTACATGGACCGCGGTGACCTGGTGCCCGACGACCTGGTGATCGCGATGGTGATGGAGCGGCTGGCCGAGCGGGACTGCCAGGCCGGGTTCGTGCTGGACGGGTTCCCGCGCACGGTCAA
>DATHIG010000030.1:0-12337 GCA_035490035.1 Actinomycetes bacterium | reverse complement strand
GCGCCCGGGCCCCCTCGGCCTCCGGTGGCGCCTGGGCCTCCGGTGGCGCCTGGGCCTCCGGTGGCGCCTGGGCCTCCGGTGGCGCCTGGGCGTCCGGTGGCTCGTTCTCGGCGAAGAACTCCCGCCAGGCAGGGCTCACCGACTCGGGACTGTCCAGGTACTGCCGGTAGATCTCGTCGATCAGCCCGACGTTGGCGCCGAACTCCGGTCGTTCGAACCAGCCCATGTTCATCACCCTCGGCACCGAGACGCTCGTACGGTCCAGTGTGCCACCCCAGGCACGCCGCTCCATAGGCGCGCTGTCGGGGTGCGGCACTAGCATAGGCAGGTGGCGGCAGCGCAAACGCCCGGCGGGCTCGGGCGGTTCTCGGCCCTGACCCGGGCATGGTTCCAGGGCGCGTTTGCCACGCCCACCCAGGCGCAGGTCGGTGCCTGGGACGCGCTCGCCGAGGAACAGGACGTCCTGGTGGTGGCGCCCACCGGATCGGGCAAGACCCTGGCCGCGTTCCTGTCCGCCATCGACCAGCTGGCCTCGGCCCCGCCGGTGCCGGAACGACAACGGCTCCGGGTCTTGTACGTGTCCCCGCTCAAGGCGCTTGCCGCCGACATCGAGCGCAACCTCAGGGCGCCGCTGGCCGGGCTGCGGGCGGCCGCGGCCCGCCTCGACCTCCCCCTGCCCGACCTCAGCGTCGGCATGCGCACCGGCGACACCCCGGCCGAGACCCGCCGCCGCTTCCCCGCCCATCCGCCCGACATCCTGATCACCACCCCCGAGTCGCTGTTCCTGCTGCTCACCTCCAGGGCCCGCGAGGCCCTGGCCAACATCGACACGGTGATCGTCGACGAGGTCCACTCGGTGGTGGCGACCAAGCGCGGCGCCCACCTGGCCCTCAGCCTGGAGCGGCTGGACGAGCTGCTGGAGCGCCCGGCCCGCCGGATCGGCCTGTCGGCCACCGTGCGCCCCCTGGACGAGGTGGCCCGCTACCTGGGCGGCTCCCGCCCGGTCACGGTGGTCGCCCCGCCAAGCGAGAAGGCCTTCGACCTGTCGGTGGTGGTCCCGGTCGAGGACATGGCGGCCATCGGCGAGGAGTCGACCGACCCGGCCAGCGGGTCCGCCTCCGGCGTGCCCGACCGGTCCAGCATCTGGCCCCACATCGACGAGCGGCTGGTCGAGCTGATCCGCGCCCACCGCTCCACCATCGTGTTCGCCAACTCCCGCCGCCTGGCCGAGCGGCTCTGCGCCAACCTGAACGAGCTGGCCGGCGAGGAGCTGGCCCGCGCCCACCACGGCTCGGTCAGCCGGGAGCAGCGCACCCAGATCGAGGAGGACCTCAAGGCCGGACGCCTGCCAGCGGTGGTCGCCACCAGCTCGCTGGAGCTCGGCATCGACATGGGCGCGATCGACCTGGTGATCCAGATCGAGGCGCCGCCGTCGGTGGCCAGCGGGCTCCAGCGCGTGGGCCGCGCCGGCCACCGGATCGACGAGCCCAGCCGAGGCATCGTGTTCCCCAAGTTCCGCGGCGACCTGGTCGAGAGCGCGGTGGTGGTCGAGCGCATGCGGGCCGGGGCCATCGAGGCCATGCGCTACCCGCGCAACCCGCTCGACGTGCTCGCCCAGCAGGTGGTGGCCATGGTCGCCATGGACGACTGGACCGTCGAGGACCTCGAAGCCCTGGTCCGCCGGGCCGCGCCCTTCGCCGAGCTGCCCCGCAGCGCCCTGGACAGCGTCCTGGACATGCTGTCCGGCCGCTACCCGTCCGACGAGTTCGCCGAGCTCCGCCCCCGCCTGAACTGGGACCGGGTCGACGGGCGGCTGGTCGGCCGGCCGGGGGCGCAGCGGCTGGCCGTGACCTCCGGCGGCACCATCCCCGACCGCGGCCTGTTCGGCGTCTACCTGGTGGGGGAGCGCGCCACCCGGGTCGGCGAGCTGGACGAGGAGATGGTCTACGAGTCCCGGGCCGGCGAGGTGTTCACCCTCGGCGCCTCCAGCTGGCGGATCGAGGACATCACCCACGACCGGGTGCTGGTCACCCCGGCCCCCGGCCAGCCGGGCAAGCTGCCGTTCTGGCACGGCGACATGCTCGGGCGGCCGGTCGAGCTGGGCCGGGCCCTCGGGGGGTTCCTGCGCGAGCTGGGCGAGCTGGCGCCGGCGGCACGGCTCGACCGGCTCCGGGCGGCCGGCCTGGACGACTTCGCCGCCCAGAACCTGGTCGCCTACCTGGACGAGCAACGGGAGGCGACCGGGGTGCTGCCCGACGACCGCACCATCCTGGTCGAACGCTTCCGCGACGAGCTGGGCGACTGGCGGGTCTGCGTGCACTCGCCGTTCGGGGCCCAGGTCCACGCCCCCTGGGCCCAGGCCATCGAGGCCAGGGTCCGCGAGCGCCTCGGCCTGGAGGTCCAGACCATGTACACCGACGACGGGGTGGTGGTGCGGCTCCCCGAGGCCGACGAGGCCCCGACCGGCGAGTCGATCCTGTTCGACCCCGACGAGATCGAGGACCTGGTGGTTGGCGAGGTCGGCGGCTCGGCCCTGTTCGCCAGCCGCTTCCGCGAGTGCGCGGCCAGGGCCCTGCTGCTGCCCCGGCGCCGGCCCGGCCAGCGGACCCCGCTGTGGCAGCAGCGCCAGCGCAGCGCCGGCCTGCTCCAGGTCGCCTCCAAGTACGGGTCGTTCCCGGTGGTGCTGGAGACCATGCGCGAGTGCCTGCAGGACGTGTTCGACCTGCCAGGCCTCAAGGAGCTGATGGCCCAGGTGGCCAGCCGCCAGGTGCGCGTGGTCGAGGTCGACACCCCGTTCCCGTCCCCGTTCGCCAGCTCGCTGCAGTTCGGCTACGTGGCCGCCTTCATGTACGAGGGCGACGCACCCCTGGCCGAGCGGCGGGCCCAGGCCCTGTCGCTGGACCGGTCGGTCCTGGCCGAGCTGCTGGGCCGCGAGGAGCTTCGCGACCTGATCGACCAGGTCGCCCTGGCCGACCTGGAGCTGGAGCTGCAGCTGCTCACCCCGGAGCGCAAGGTCCGCGACCCCGACGGGCTGCACGACGCCCTGCGGCTGCTCGGCGACCTGACCGTGCAGGAGGTGACCGCCCGCAGCCTCGACCCCACGGCCGCTGCCGGGTGGCTGGCCGAGCTGGAGGGGTCGCGGAGGGCGCTGCGGCTGCGGGTCGGCGGCCAGGAACGCTGGGCGGCCATCGAGGACGTCGCCCGCCTGCGCGACGGGCTAGGGGTGGCGCCGCCGGTCGGGGTGCCGCAGGTGTTCCTCGAGCCGGTGGCCGACCCCGTCGGCGACCTGCTGGCTCGCTACGCCCGAACCCACGGGCCGTTCCTGGCCGCCGACCCGGCCCGCCGGCTCGGCCTCGGGGTGGCGGTGGTCGAGCAGACCATGGCCCGGCTGGCGGCGGCCGGCCGGGTGGTGCAGGGCGAGTTCCGTCCCGGCGGGTCGGGCCGGGAGTGGCTGGACGCCGAGGTGCTGCGCCGGCTCCGCCGCCGCTCCCTGGCCGCCCTGCGCAAGGAGGTGGAGCCGGTCCCGCAGGAGGCACTGGCCCGGTTCCTGGCCGCCTGGCAGGGGGTGGGTCCGGCCGGGCCGCGGTCGGCCGACCTGGACGCCCTGTTCCGGGTGGTCGAGCAGCTCCAGGGGGCCGCCGTGCCGGCCTCGGCCCTCGAGCGGCAGGTGCTTGCCGCCCGCCTGCCCGGCTACCACCCGGGCCTGCTCGATCAGCTCTGCGCCTCAGGCGAGGTCGTATGGGCCGGGGCCGGGGCGCTCGGCTCCGACGACGGCTGGGTGAGCCTGTACCTGGCCGAGGGTGCGCCGCTGCTGCTGCCCGAGCCGCTGCCGGTCGAGCTGTCGCCGCTGGCCGGGCGCGTCCGGGAGGCGCTGGCCGGGCGGGGGGCGATGTTCTTCCGCCAGCTGTCGGACGCGGTCGGGTCGATGAACGACAGCGAGCTGCTGCTGGCCGTCTGGGAGCTGGTCTGGGCCGGCCTGGTCACCAACGACACCCTCGTCCCGCTCCGGGCGCTGGTCACCGGCGGGTCCCGCCCCGCGAACCGCCGCCGCGCGCCCAGCCGCCGCTACGGCCGCCGCGGCCCGCCGATACCCAGCCGGGGCGGCCCCCCGGCGGCCGCCGGCCGCTGGAGCCTCATCCCTGCGGTGGGGTCGGGCCCGGACCCGACTCGGCGGCTGCATGCGGTGGCCGAGCAGCTGCTGGACCGGCACGGGATGGTGACCCGGGGGGCGGTGGTGGCCGAGCGGGTGCCGGGCGGGTTCGCCGGGGTCTACCCGGTGCTGAAGGCGATGGAGGACGCCGGCCGCTGCCGCCGCGGCTACTTCGTCGACGGGCTCGGCGGCGCCCAGTTCGCCGCCCCCGGCGCCGTCGACCGCCTGCGCGCCCTGACCGATCCCCCGTCCAGCGCCCAGACGCAGGTGCTGTCCGCCGGTGACCCGGCCAACCCCTACGGCGCCGCCCTGGCCTGGCCGGAGCGGACCGCGAGCGGGCCGGGGGAGCGGCCGGGCCATCGCCCGGGCCGCAAGGCCGGGGCGGTGGTCATCCTGGTCGACGGCGACCTGGTCCTGTACGTGGAGCGGGGCGGCCGCACCCTGCTGACCTTCACCGACGATCCCGACCGCCTGGCCAGGGTGGCCGACGCCCTCGCCCTTGCCGTGCGCGACGGCGCCCTCGGCCGGCTCGCGGTCGAGAAGGCCGACGGCGGGACGGTGTTCGACACCCCCCTGGCCAGGGCGCTCACCGAGGCCGGGTTCCGCCCCACCGCCCGCGGCCTCCGGCTCCGAGGCTAGGCGGCCCGGTGCCCGAGGGGGACACCGTCTTCCTGGCCGGCACCCGGCTGCACGCCGCCCTGGCCGGCCGGCGGCTGCTCGCGACCGAGTTTCGGGTGCCTCGGCCGGTTCGGTCGCCGAGCGGCCCGACCTACAGCCTGCGTCCTGCGTCGCTGGTCGCCGCCGACCTGAGCGGCCAGCTCGTGCGCGAGGTGGTCGCCCGCGGCAAGCACCTGCTGCTGCGCACCGACGCCGGGACCAGCCTGCATACCCACTTCAAGATGGAGGGCTCCTGGCACCTGTACCGGCCCAAGGAGCGCTGGCGCGGCCCCGACTTCCAGGTCAGGGCCGTGCTCCGGACCGAACCCTGGGTGGCGGTCGGCTTTCGCCTCGCCATCTGCGAGCTGCTGCCCACCGGCGACGAGCACGAGGTCGTCGGCCACCTCGGCCCGGACGTGCTCGGGCCCGACTGGGACCCGGCCGAGGCCCTGCGCCGCCTGCGCGCCGACCCCGACCGGGCGATCGGGACCGCCCTGCTCGACCAGCGGGTCCTGGCCGGACCGGGCAACGTCTACAAGTCCGAGGTGTGCTTCCTGCGCGGGGTCGACCCGTGGACGCCGGTCGGGCAGGTCGAGGACCTCGACGGCATGGTCGACCTGCTCAAGCGGCTGATGGAGGCCAACCGGACCACCGGCAGCCAGATCACCACCGGCGACACCCGACCCGGCCGCACCAGCTGGGTGGCCGCCCGCACCGGCAAGCCCTGCCGCCGTTGCGGCGCCCCGATCCGCAAGGCCGGCCAGCCCAGCCACGACACCGACCGCGTCACCTACTGGTGCCCGACCTGCCAGCCGGGCCCCGGCCCGGCCCGGGCTCGCGCGCGCTGACCGCCGTCCCGCTCAAGTCCGCGCCGTGACCGCCGTCCCGCTCAGATCCGGGTGTAGGAGCGCAGCCGCATGCGGGGGCCGCGCCGGGGCGGGTAGCGGCCGGACTGGGTGAGCAGGCGCACGACCCGGCCGCGGTGGCCGGGCCAGGGGGAGAGCAGCTCCAGCATGCGCTCGTCGGTGCCGCGGGGCTCGCCGGCCAGGGCGTAGCTGACCAGATGGGGAAGGTGGAAGTCACCCACCGAGACCGCGTCGGCGTCGCCGAGGGCCACGATCGCGACCTCGGCCGAGGTCCATGGCCCGACGCCGGGGAGCGCCTGGAGGCGGCGGTGGGCCTCGGCCGCCGGCAGGGCGACGGTCTCCTCGACCCGGCGGGCGCGGCTGGCCGCCAACCGGATCGCGGTGGTCCGCTTGCGTTCCACCCCGAGCGGATGGAAGGACCAGTAGGGGGTGACCGCGATCGCCGCGGGGGTCGGCTGCAGCAGCAGCGGCTGCGGGCCGGGGGCCGGTTCGCCCCAGGCGCGGACGATCGCCCTGAAGGAGTTCCTGGCCTCCACTCCGGCGACCTTCTGCTCGAGGATCGAGGGCAGCAGGGCCTCGAACACCGCCTTGGACCGGGAGATGCGCAGGCCTGGGAAGCGGCGGTGGAGCTCGGCGACCAGACCGGTCGGGGAGAAGCCGTCCAGGGTGTCGCGCGACCCGAGCAGCTCGGGCGCGGCGGCCAGGCACCACTCGGCCCCTGGCCCCCACGCGTCCACCCGGATCGCGCCGCCGGCGGCGATGTAGCGGGCGGCGGCCGGCCCCTGCGGCGTCCTGGTCGCACGCCACCAGGCGCCCGAGCGGTCGACCAGGGTCGTCGGGTCGCCAGGCCCCCGGCGCAACGGCCCCAGGGTCAGCCGAAGGTCGACCGGCAGGCGCGACCGGACAACGGTCTGGAGCGGAAGCGGGGCGGCGGCGGACATCGCCCAGATCTTGGCACGCCCGGCCGACAGGCACGAGGGCTCACGGACAGGGACCCGGGCCGTCGAGGCCCTGCGGGGACCGGGCCCGACCGGCAACCACCTGGCCCAAGGTGGGGGACCCGGGCCGTCGCCGGGCACCGGCCCGGGTCGTGCCGCTGTGCCTACCGCGCGCGGTGGGGCGTCAGGGGGATCGCGGTCCGGTCGGTGGTGCGGTATTCGGCGGCGGCGGCCTGGAGGCGACCAGCGGCACCGGCCAGGTCGTCGGCGATCACGCCGAGCTCGCTCGCCCAACGACTCCACATCGCCTGGAAGCGCTCGGCAAGGGCGGCGTCACCGAGCCCGGCATCGACACCGCCGGTGGTCGGGACCAGGCTGCCGACCACCGAGCGCACCTGGTCGGCGCTGGCCTGCAGCCGCCCGGCGGCGCGTTCCAGCTCGCTCGGGATCACCAGTATCGCGGCCATCCGCATCCTCCCTTCGCCAGCCAGCCGAAGCTGAAGCTGATGGTAACTCTCGGAGGCAAACGAAAGCAAATGAATGGTAACGAGGTGCTAACGACCTTGGCCCCGCTCCCGGGACGGCACGAAGATCCCCGGTTCGGGGTGGATGCCCGAGTAGAATCCCTGGTGGCTGCCGGCGGGGTGGGGCTGCCGGCCGTCCTGCCGCTGTCCCGTCGCTCGGAGGATCGCCATGCCAGGTCGCTTCGGTCGTGTGCTCACCGCCATGGCCACACCGTTCAGCCCAGACGGCAACCTGGACGTCGACGGCGCCCAGCGTCTGGCCCGACACCTGCTCGACCACGGCACCGACACCCTGGTGGTCGCCGGCACCACCGGCGAGTCGCCCACCCTGACCGCCGACGAGAAGGCCAGCCTGTGGGCGGCGGTGGTGGAGGTGGCCGGCGCCGACCGGGTCATGGCCGGCACCTCGACCTACTCGACGGCCGAGTCGGTCGAGCTCACCCGCCTGGCCGAGAAGGCCGGGGCGGGGTCGCTGCTGCTGGTCACGCCCTACTACAACAAGCCGCCCCAGTCCGGCCTGGTCGCCCACTTCACGGCCATCGCGCAGGCAACCGACCTGCCATGCATGCTCTACAACATCCCCGGCCGGACCGCCTGCACCATCGAGGTGCCGACCATGGTCCGGCTGTTCGAGGAGCTGGACAACGTGGTCGCGGTCAAGGACGCGGTCGGCGACATGGCCGCCGCCACCCGCCTGTACCGGCAGACCGGCGGCCAGTTCGAGCAGTACTCGGGCGACGACAAGAACCTCCTGCCGCTGCTCGCCGTCGGCGGGGTCGGCGTGGTCAGCGTCGCCGCCCACCTGGTCGGCCCGGCCCTCCAGGAGCTGGTGCGCGCCTTCGAGCGCGGCGAGGTGCGCGCCGCCCTCGACCTGCACCTGCGCCACATCGGCATGTTCGAGGGGCTGTTCGCCACCGCCAGCCCGATCCTGCTCAAGGCGTGCATGAACCTGCTCGGCCTGCCGGCCGGTCCGCTGCGCCCGCCGCTGGTGGACGCCACCCCCGAACAGGTCGAGTTCGCCCGCGGCCTGCTGGCCGAGGTGGGGTTGAAGGCTCGTGACTGAGGGTCTCGGCCCGACGCCGGCCGGGGCCACGCGGGTCGCCTTCCTCGGCGGGCTGGGAGAGATCGGGCGCAACTGTGCCGTGGTCGAGCTGGACGGGGCCCGGCTGCTGATCGACTGCGGCCTCGCCTTCCCCGATGCCGACCAGCCGGGGGTCGACATCATCCTGCCCGACTTCACCTGGCTGGCCGAGGAGCCGGAGCGGGTCGTCGGGGTGGTCCTCACCCACGCCCACGAGGACCACATGGGCGCGCTGCCCTACTTCCTGCGCGACTTCGACGTGCCCGTCTACGGCACCAGGCTGTCGCTGGCCATGCTGTCGGCCAAGCTCGAGGAGCACCAGCTCAACCCGTCCCTGGTCGAGGTCGCGGCCGGCCAGCGGACCAGCCTCGGTCCCTTCGACCTCGAGTTCTACGCCATGTCGCACTCGATCCCCGACGGGATGGCGGTGGCGCTGCGCACCCCGGCGGGCACGATCGTGCACACCGGCGACTTCAAGATGGACCTGACCCCGATCGACGGCCGCCCGACCGACCTCGGCGGGCTGGCCAGGCTGGCCGGCGAGGGCATCGACCTGCTGCTGTCGGACTCCACCAACGCCGAGCAGCCCGGCTTCATCGTCTCCGAGGTCGAGGTCGGCCGCGCCCTCGAGGACATCTTCGAGGCGGCCAGGCGCCGCATCGTGATCGCCTGCTTCGCCAGCCACGTCCACCGGGTCCAGCAGATCCTGGACGCGGCCGCCCGCCTTGGCCGCAAGGTCGCCCTGGTCGGGCGGAGCATGATCCGCAACATGCGGGTCGCCTCCGACCTCGGCTACCTGCGCATCCCGGCCGGGCTGCTGATCCCCATGGAGGAGCTCCAGGTCGTCGACCCGGCGGGCACGGTGGTGCTCTGCACCGGCTCCCAGGGCGAGCCGTACTCGGCCCTGACCCTGATGGCCGGCCGCGACCACAAGTGGGTGCGGATCGAGCCGGGCGACACCGTCGTGCTGTCCTCCTCGCTCATCCCCGGCAACGAGGCGGCCGTCTACCGCACGATCAACGACCTGGCCCGGCTCGGGGCCGAGGTCTACCACAAGGGCAACGCGCGGGTGCACGTGTCAGGGCACGCCGCCCAGGGTGAGCTGACCCTGCTGCTGTCCACCCTGCGCCCCGGCAACTTCCTGCCCGTCCACGGCGAGTACCGGCACCTGGCCCAGCACGCCCGCCTGGCCGAGGCGACCGGGGTGCCGCGCGAGCGGATCCTGATCTGCGAGGACGGCGACGTCGTCGAGCTGGTCGACGGCAAGGCCACCCGGGCCGGCCAGGTCCGGGCCGGCATGGTGTTCGTCGACGGGCTCGGTATCGGCGACGTTGGCGACGCCGTCCTGCGCGACCGGCGCAAGCTCGGCGGCGAAGGGTTCGTGCATGTGCTGGTCACCATCGAGTCCCAGACGGGCAAGGTCCTCGCCGGGCCGGACATCGTGACCCGCGGGTTCGTCTACGAGCCAGAGTCCGGCGACCTGATCGAGGAGGCCAAGGCGCGCGTGCTCGCCGCCCTGGAGCGCACCGCCGCCGACGGCGTGAACGACCCCATGATCCTCAAGCAGCACATGCGCTCGGCCGCCTCGGCGCTGTTCAAGGAGCGCACCCAGCGCCGCCCCGTGATCATCCCGACGGTGATGGAGGTCTAGCGTGCCGGTCGAGCATCGGCGTCGCGTTTCGAGCCCGCCGGAGGTACAAGGAGCCATGAACATGCGCGCCGCGCAGACTCGAATGGGGCGCTAGCGTTGGCCAAGGCGCGGACCCGGCGCCCGCAGTCTCGCCGCCCGACACCGGCCAGGAAGCGCCGGGCGGCCGGCTCGTCCCGCACCCAGCGTGTCGGCCAGAGCTCGCGCAAGGCGCTGTCGCCCCACAAGGGCGACATCCAGGGCGTCTTCCTGGTCCTGTTCGCGGTCGTGCTGGCGCTCGGCATCTGGTTCGAGGACGGCGGCAAGGTCGGGGTGTTCCTGGCCCTGCTGTTCCGCGGCCTGTTCGGCTACGGCGCCTACGCGGTGCCGCTGCTGGTGGCAGGGCTCGCCATGGCGTTGTTCTGGCGTCCGGCGGCCGGTGACGACATGGTCGCCGGCCGGGTCACCATCGGGCTGCTGGCCGTGCTGGTCGGCGGGCTCGGCCTGCTCCACCTGGCCAGGGGTGCCCCACCGGCCTCCTCCATCCCTGCCGTGCTGCAGGACTCGGGCGGCCTGGTCGGCGGCATCATCGCCACCCCGCTGGCCCGGCTGCTGTCCACCTGGGGGGCGGCCGCCGTGTTCGCCTGCGTGCTGTTCCTGGGCACGCTGATCAGCACCAGGACCTCGGTGGCGGCGGTCAGCAGGGGCATGGCCTCGCTTGGCCGCACGGCCGGATCGGCCCTGACCGCCCCACCAAGCCCGCCGCCGCCTCCGCCGGCCCCGCCGGAGGTGGTGGAGCCGGTCGACTCCGGCGAGGCGCCGCCGAAGCGCCGTGGCCGCAAGCGGACCGAGCCGCCCCCCGCCGGTGACGACACCGTCGAGGTGGTCGCGAGCCGGCCGGGCGCAGGGGCGGCCGAGGCCGGCAGCGCCGCCGAATCCCGCGCCGAGGACCGCGACGAGGCGGCCGCCCTCAAGCCGCCGCCGTCCATCGCCCCGGCCGAGCTGCCAGGGGCCGGGGACGCGATCCAGCTGGCCATGACCCTCCAGGCCAAGGCGGGCGGGGCCTACACCACCCCGCCCGAGTCGCTGCTGCGGCGCGGCCACGCCCGCCCGGTCGACGCCCGCCGGCTCGACGAGACCGCCAGGATCCTCGGGAACACCCTCGACCAGTTCGAGGTCGACGCCAAGGTCGCCCGCTACACCCGAGGCCCGACCGTCACCCGCTACGAGGTCGAGCTGGGCCCGGCGACCAAGGTGGCCCGGGTGGTCGGGCTCTCCCACGACATCGCCTACGCCCTGGCCTCGCCCGACGTGCGGATCATCGCCCCCATTCCCGGCAAGTCGGCGATCGGCATCGAGGTCCCCAACCGCGACCGCGAGCTGGTCACCCTCGGCGACATCCTCGGCAAGGCAGGCAAGGACGGCAAGGACGACGATCAGCATCCGCTGACGGTCGCCCTCGGTAAGGACATCGGCGGCGAGCCTGTCCTGGCCAACCTGGCCGACATGCCCCATGTCCTGATCGCAGGTTCCACCGGATCGGGCAAGAGCGTCTGCCTCAACGTGCTCGTCACCAGCCTGCTCCTGCGCAACCCGCCCGACCAGGTGCGGCTGATCCTGATCGACCCCAAGCGGGTCGAGCTGACCCACTACGAGAACGTGCCCCACCTGATCACCCCGGTGGTCACCCACCCCAAGCGGGCCAGCGAGGCCCTGGCCTGGGCGGTCCGGGAGATGGAGCTGCGCCTGGAGACCCTGGCCATCGCCGGGGTCCGCAACATCGCCGCCTACAACAAGGGGGCCAGGGATGGCACCCTGCCGCCGCTGCCCTCGGCCGGCCTCGACGACCAGGGCCGGCCCGACGGCGAGCAGCAGCGGCCGACCCTGCCCTACATCGTGGTCGTCATCGACGAGCTGTCCGACCTGATGATGATCGCCCCGCGCGACGTCGAGGACGCCATCTGCCGGATCGCCCAGATGGCCAGGGCGGTCGGCATCCATCTGGTGGTGGCCACCCAGCGGCCGTCGGTGGACGTTGTCACCGGGCTCATCAAGGCCAACATCCCCAGCCGGATCGCCTTCATGGTGGCCAGCGCCCAGGACTCGCGGGTGATCCTGGATGCCGGCGGGGCCGACAAGCTGGTCGGCAACGGCGACATGCTCTACCTGCCCGGCGGCACCTCCAAGCCGCGCCGGGTCCAGGGCGCCTTCATCACCGAGAAGGAGGTCGAGGCGGTCGTCGCCTACTGCAAGGCCCAGCAGCAGGCCGCCTACCAGCCGGGGGTGGTGGCGGAGGGCCGGGCCGCGGCCGAGGACGACGACGGCGACGAGGACCCCCTGCTCACCCAGGCCATGGAGATCGTGGTCCGCTCCGGGCTCGGCTCCACCTCGATGCTCCAGTCCAAGATGAAGGTCGGGTTCTCCCGCGCCCGCCGGATCATGGACCAGCTCGAGGAGCGGGGCGTGGTCGGGCCGTCGGAGGGCTCCAAGCCCC
>DATHIG010000029.1:0-3124 GCA_035490035.1 Actinomycetes bacterium | reverse complement strand
GGAGGGCAGCGCCTCCAGCACAGGGAACCCCATGACCCGGATCTGCGCCGCGTCCTCCACCAGCACGGCGTCGCGTCCCGTCGTCTCGACCTCGGTGCTCACGGTGCTCTCCCTTCGTGCCTGCTGAACCGGAGGTGTCCCTTCGGTCTGTCGCCTAGCACAATGCGGAGGCTAGCCTTCGTATTCCCCGCTATACTGCCCCTGTGACGATCCCTGACCGCCCCAGCCCTCCGCCCGTCAGGCCGCTACGCCGCGATGCCCAGCGCAACCGCGACGCCATCGTCGCCGCCGCCCGGCAGGTGTTTTGCGACCACGGCCTGGAGGCGCCGCTGGAGGAGATCGCCCGCCGCGCCGGGGTCGGCATCGCCACCCTCTACCGTCGCTTCCCCAGCCGGGTGGAACTGCTGGACGCGGTCCTGGCCGACACCGTCCACGCCCACATCGAGGTGGCCGAGCAGGCCCTGGCCATCGACGACCCTTGGGACGGGTTCACCCACTACCTGGAACAGACCTGCCGGCTGCAGGCCGCCGACCGCGGCCTCAACGACGTCATGGGCATGCGGTTCCCGCGCGCCACCGCCGTGGAAGCGGCCAAGACCCGTCTGTTCGACCTGGTCGGCCAGGTGGTCGACCGCGCCCAGCAGAGTGGGCAGCTCCGCGCCGACCTCACCCTGGAGGACCTCGCCTTCGTCAGCTGGGCCAATACCCGCATCCTGCCGGCGGTCCGCGCCGCCGGCGCCCCCGACGCCTGGCGCCGGCACCTGGGCTTGCTGCTGGACGGCTTCCGCGCCGACCGCGCCCACCCGCTGCCCACCCCGCCGCTAACCCTCCGCCAGGTCCACCGGGCCATGCTGATCCTCGGCCGCCGCTCCGCCGGCGACACCCACTAGCCACCGGTCACCAGCCACCAGCGCCCGGCCCCTGCTGCCACCGTGCAACGGTCGGGTTCGGCATCCCCAACACACCGGGCGCAATGGGCAATGACCAGTTGTCTGAGCTGGCGACCGGCGGTGGACGTCAATCGGATCGTCCTCGGAGGCCAGGTGGTCGCGGTCGTCACCCTGCTCACGATCCGGCGACCATCACCAATTCCCCTCAGCCACATGGCGAACCGACGGCGGCTACCTGATCCATCCGATCGGAACCGTACGGGCGCACACATCCCACGGCCGCCCCTTGACGAGCCCTGGCGTAGCAAACGAATGGATCCAAATCGTGTAGCGTCGGCGCTGTGGAGGAGTGCGTAGAGTAGATGGTCTGGCAGTCCTCCCAAGCCGCTAACTCAGTATATATTCTGTGACAGGATCGCTGGCGCAGTGCTTCGAAGATACCAGCGGCGATTGCACTCTCCGTGCCCAATCCGAGCTGATCGCCAGGCATTATCAAGTCGCCTTCCTGGTACTCCACATGCAATCGCGACGCCACTTATGGCGTCGAGGCGAAGGCGGCTGAACGGGCCGGAATCTACGCGCACGGTTGAGGGCCGTCCACCGTGGTCCGTGTGAGCCGGCCGGCAGTTCAGGGTTTACCAGCGACGCCTGGACGTGCATGCTTGTCCCTTGTAGGGGGATCGTCACCGACTCCACGTATGACGAGCACGATCGGGGGAGGCGCCGTGGCAATGTCAGGTGTAGATCCCGCCTCCCTCGTCGGATCGTGGTCGCATTCGCACGAGGAGGACGATGAGGGAGTCCAGGTCTTCCGCCCGGTCGACTACGATTTCCCTCCGTCGCGGGGGCGGGAGACGTTCACCCTGCGCCCTGACGGCACCGCCGTAGCCGGGTTGCCCGGCCCGGACGACCGTGGCATCACCACCGAGGACGGCACCTGGCAGCTCCAGGGAGACGTCCTGCACGTCCGTTGTCCCGGATGGACGGCGACGTACGAAGTCGTGGACGCGGGCTCGCAGCGCTTGGAGTTGCGGCCAGTTCACCGATTGTGAGGGGGAGATCCACCATGCCGCCGAAGAAGCGCACCGAGGAGACAGCTCAGGACGAGATGCCCGCCCGGCGGGTGTGTGCCACCGATGAGGTGAACGAGCGGTTGCTCCGTACGGTCCCGGGCTACGCCGAGGCGAGGTCGGAGATCGAGAACCGCACGAGTCGGGTGCTTGCCTTCGGCGACGCTGTCCTGCGCACGGGGTGCACTCAGATCCCGGTCGTGGTCCACGTCGTCCACCGCACGGCAACGGAGAACATCTCGGACGCCCAGATCCTGAGCCAGATCGAGGTGCTCAACGCCGACTTCCGGGCGACGAACCCGGACAGGTCGTCGACGCCCTCGGTCTTCACATCTCTGATCGGCGATGCCAGGGTCACCTTCAAGCTGGCCGATGTCGACCCCGACGGCAACACGACCGACGGTATCACCCGCACGTCGACGTCGAACTCCTCGTTCACCTCCGACACCGACGACGTAAAGTCCGCCTCCACCGGCGGCGCGGACGCGTGGCCCGCGGACAGGTACCTCAACATCTGGACGTGTGGCAACCTGCGCAACGCGGCAGGCCAGGCACTGCTCGGCTATGCGCAGTTTCCCGGGGGTCCGGCGCCGACCGACGGCGTGGTGATACTGCACAGCGCGTTCGGCACGAGCGGGACGGCAGCTGCGCCGTTCAATCTGGGCCGCACCGCCTCCCACGAAATCGGGCACTGGCTCAACCTGCGCCACATCTGGGGCGACGACGGGACTGGGTGCGCGGGCTCCGACTTCGTCGCGGACACCCCGAACGCCGGTGGTCCCAATTTCGGGACGCCGACGTTCCCGAACGTCTCGTGCAACAACGGCCCCAACGGCGACCTGTTCATGAACTACATGGACTACGTCGACGACGTGGCAATGTTCATGTTCACTCTGGGGCAGGTGGACCGGATGCAGGCGGCGCTGGACGGCCCGCGGTCGAGCATCGGGGTCACCGGTCCCTGTGACGGCAAGCCGCCCAAGGACTTCCCAAAGGAGTTCCCGAAGGACTTCCCCAAGGACTTCCCGAAGGAGTTCCCCAAGGAGTTCCCCAAGGAGTTCCCGAAGGACCTCCCCAAGGACTTCCCCAAGGACCCGCCCAAGGACTTCCCCAAGGACCCGCCCAAGGACTTCCCCAAGGACCCGCCCAAGGACTTCCCCAAGG
>DATHIG010000028.1:0-5233 GCA_035490035.1 Actinomycetes bacterium | reverse complement strand
GGGTGCGAGCGGCTGCCTCGGGTGGTCGCCGGAGGCCCCCGGTCCCCCGGCGACGACCTATCGGGTACGCGTGCGGCGGGCCAGGGCCAGCACCGTGGCCCCGGTGGCCAGCAGGGCGAGCGCGGTGACCAGCAGGCTCTGGTCGCCCGAGCCGGTGAAGGGCAGGGCGCCGGTCCCGCTGGAGCCGCCCGGGCTGGCGCCCGGCGAGCCGCCAGCCCCCGTGGTGCTCACGTCGACGACCAGGCGCGACGGTCCGGACAGGGTGGACAGCTTGAGGGGCCGCCGGCTCTCGATGCCGATCCCGTACCCGATTACGGCCTCGAGGTCGCCGGTCTGGGCGACCTCCTTCACCGCCGCCAGGCCGGGCGAGAAACGCCGTGGGCTGACCGTCGGCGCGCCGCTGTCGTCGTGGGCGTTGGCGCCCTGGAAGACCACCTCGAGATCGGCCGCGCCGGCCACCGACACGGTGTCGCCGGAGCCGTCCTGGACCAGCCGGTCGACGTATCGGACACGGTGGCTGGGCACGCCGCCGCCGCGGAACTCGAACACGACCCGGTCGAAGCCGGGGTGGCGACCGGCCCGGACGGCGACCAGGGTCGGGGCGGACTGGGCGCCGGCGGGCGCGGCGGCCAGGGCCAGGACGATGGCGGCGAGACTGGTGACGACGACGGTCCGGACGAGTCGCATGGCGACCACCCTTCCGAGAAAGCTCCTGGCCAGAGCATCCTCCGGCGCGGTCACGACGCAGGAACGACCGTGCATCCGTGCGGCGGCGCTCCCGCCTCGAATTGGTCACGGCCGGCCGCGGCCTGTGGACGCCGGTGTGAGCCGCCGCCTCGGGTTCGGTAGGGTGGCCGCCGATTCGAGCTGGCCGCTAGCGGAGCGCCAGCCCAACGGCGAGGAGCCACCGTGGCCGACACCTTTGCGACCCTCGAGACCTCGAAGGGCCCGATCCGGGTCCGCCTGTTTCCCGACACCGCCCCCAAGACCGTCGAGAACTTCATCGGCCTGGCGACCGGCGCCAAGTCCTGGCGCCACCCGCGCAGCGGGGCCACCGAGCAGCGGCCGCTGTACGAGGGGACGGTCTTCCACCGCGTGATCCCCAACTTCATGATCCAGGGTGGCGACCCGCTCGGGACCGGCCGGGGCGGCCCCGGCTACCAGTTCGAGGACGAGGTGGACGGCCCGCACCGCTTCGACCGGCCCGGCTACCTGGCCATGGCGAACGCCGGCCCCAACACCAACGGCTCCCAGTTCTTCATCACCCATGCGGCGACGCCCTGGCTGGACGGCAAGCACACCATCTTCGGCCAGGTGGTCGAGGGCATGAAGGTCGTCGACGCCATCGCCTCGGCCGACCGCGACCCGAGCGACCGGCCGGCCGAGGAGCTCCGCCTGGAACGCGTGATCGTCGAGCAGCCGGAATAGGGCGCCGGCCCGAGGTCCGCGGACTGGTTGACGAGGCCGGCATCCGGTGCCACCTTCGCTGCAGAGCAGAGGGAAGGGGCACGGCATGCGGGCACGGGAGCTGGAGCCGGAACTGGAGCCGGTCGTCGTCGGGTCGGTGCGGACGCCGGTGGGGCGGCGCAACGGCGGGCTGGCCGGGGTGCACGCGGTCGACCTGGGCGCGGTCGCGCTGCGGGCGCTGGTCGAGCGCAGCGGCGTCGACCCCATGCTGGTCGATGACGTGATCATGGGCTGCGTGTCCCAGATCGGGGAGCAGTCGGTCAACGTGGCCCGCAACGCCTGGCTGGCTGCGGGGCTGCCCGAGGAGGTGCCGGCGACCACCATCGACCGCCAGTGCGGCTCCTCCCAGCAGGCGGTCCAGTTCGCCGCCCAGGGGATCATGGCCGGCGGCTACCGGCTGGTGGTGGCCGGCGGGGTCGAGCACATGACCCGGGTGCCGATGGGCTCGACCATGAGCGGCCCCGGCGTGCCCTTCGGGCCGGCGATGCACCACCGCTACCAGGGTCGGCTGGTCCCCCAGGGGATATCGGCCGAGCTGGTCAGCGAGAAGTGGGGGTTGTCCCGCGAGGAGCAGGACGAGTTCGCGCTCCGCTCCCACCAGCGGGCGGCCGCCGCCCAGGACGCCGGCCATTTCGACCAGCAGCTGGTGCCGGTGGAGGCGCCTGGTCCGGACGGGACCTCGACCTGGGTGCGGGCCGACGAGGGGATTCGCCGCGACACCTCCCTGGAGAAGCTGGCCGGGCTCCAGCCCGCCTTCAGGCCCGACGGCCGGGTGACCGCCGGGAACTCCAGCCAGATCTCCGACGGTGCCGCCGCCCTGCTGCTGGCCAGCAGGGCCGCGGCCGAGCAGCTGGGGCTGCGCCCGCTGGCCCGGTTCGCCGGCTTCGCGCTCGCCGGGGTCGACCCGGTGCTGATGCTCACCGGGGTGATCCCGGCCACCGAGCGGGTCCTGCGGCAGGCCGGGCTGGTCATGGACGAGGTGGACGTTGTCGAGATCAACGAGGCGTTTGCCAGCGTGGTCCTGGCCTGGGGCCGCGAGGTCGAGCCGGACTGGGACCGGGTCAACCCCAACGGCGGCGCGATCGCCCTCGGCCACCCGCTCGGTGCCTCCGGGGCCCGCATCATGACCGACCTGTTGGCCGAGCTCGAGCGCAGTCAGGGACGCTACGGGCTGCAGGTGATCTGCGAGGGTGGCGGCATGGCCAACGCGACCGTGCTCGAGCGGCTGGGCGGGTAGGAGCCGATGGGGCGGAGCCGGGTGCGCCTCGGGCTGCTGCTGGCGGTGGCCGCGGCCGTGGTCCTGTTCGCGCTCGGGCGCGGCGACGTGGTGGCGGCGCTGCTGCTGGGTGGCCTGATCCTGGCCACCGGGAGGGCGGTGTTCCGGGGCTACTCGACGACCAAGGGCCCGACCGGGCCGCCGGTGGACGTCCAGGAGGACGGCACGCTGCTGGTGTTCGCCTGCGAGACCTGCGGCGAGCAGCTGGTCCTGCTGCGCAAGGGCACCGACGTCCCGCCCCGCCACTGCGCCGAGACGATGGTCCTGCGACGAATCCCGACCCGAGGCTCAGCCAGTCCGATGGTGTGACTGGCAGCTCGCCCACCCGCCGTCCCTGGTCCATGTGGGGAGCTCCGGCTCTCCCCGCCGCCACCCAGGAGCCCGTGCCATGGTCGGGCCCCAGGAACGCGTGCCAGGGTCGGGCCCCAGGAACGCGTGCCAGGGTCGGGCACATCAGTCGCCGTCGGAGATCCGTTCGGCGCGTTCCCGTAGGGCGCGGAAGTCCTGGCCCCGGCGGTCGGCCGGGAGCAGCTTGTCGGTGCTGGTGAAGCCCCAGCCCTGATACTTCACGGCAACCCGCGACCAGCGCCGGCGCAGCGCGCCGCCGCAGGCCTGGCAGGGTCCTGGGGCGTCGCTGCCAAGCGGTTGCAGGTGCTCCTCGACCTCGGCGCAGCCGCGGCAGACATACTCGTAGACGGGCATCCGCTCGGCTCCGGTCGAGTTGTCCCCAGTGTTATCCCCAACTGGGGAAAGAATGACAGAGGTGTAGTTCGGCAGGTCAGGGCCCCGGCCCGGTCAGGTCCAACGCGTCGCCAGCAGCAGCCCGACAATGAGGGGCGCGAACCCGATGGCCAGGTTGATGTTGCCGAGGTCATCGATGAACGAGGGCAGGAGCTGCATGTAGAAGAGCAGGATGTAGATGAGGCCAAGGATCAGGCTGACGACAATGGTTGGACCGACCCAGGGCGGGGACGGCTTCGGCCTTGGACGAGGCGGCGGCTGGTATCGGCGCCGCTTGGAGCGCGACTTGGGCATGCGGAAGGTTCCTTTCCCGGGACGCCGCCCAGCCCCTCGAGGGAGGGCGGCGACGACCAATGATCGTACCGTGGCCGGCCGCCTTGTGGCGACGGTGGTGCTGCTGCTCTGCCTCGGCCTTGCCGCCTGCGACGGGGGCGGGTCGGGGAGCCCGGCGACCACCACCCCGACCGAGCGCCTCGGCGCCCAGCCACTGGTGGCCCGCACCCAGGCCCAGTTCCAAGCCGACCTCGACGGCCTGCGGGGCCGGGTGGTGGTGGTCAACTTCTGGGCGAGCTGGTGCCTGCCCTGCCGGGAGGAGATGCCGGCACTCGAGACGGTCAGCCGGGGCTATGCCGAGGCGGGCAGGCCGGTGACCGTGATCGGGGTCGATGCCTCCGACGCCCGCTCGGAGGCGGCCAAGTTCCTGACCGAGGTCGGCGTGACCTATCCGACCGTGTACGACAAGCAGGGCCTGCGCGGCGGGGTGGCGGCCAGCTGGTCGGTGACGGGCCTGCCCCAGACCTGGTTCGTGGCACGGGATGGCAGCCGCGCCGGCCGGATCGGCGGGCGCGTGACCGCCGCCGACCTGCGCTCCAGAGTCGACGAGCTGCTCGCCGGCCCCTGAGCGACGGCGGCGGAACCCGCCAAACGAGAGGTTGCGGCCGTCAACCGCGTAGGATGAGGGACGACCTCGACCTGGCCGCCGGCTGTTCGGAGGTGATGGTGCGGAGGCTGCTGCGCGGAACGGGCTGGAGCTTCATCGGCATGGGGACCTTCGTCCTCTACTTCCTGGTCTACCAGCTCGTCGGGACCAATGCCGTGACCAGTCGCGGTCAGAGTGACCTACGCAACCAGCTGCAGCGGGAGTGGTCGGCGCCGGCTCCGGCTCGGTCCTCCTCCGGCGGCGACCCCAAGAAGGTGGTGCCCAAGCGGGCGCTGCCTGGCAAGGCCCTCGCCGTGCTCGACATCCCCAAGATCCAGCTCGACAACAAGGTGGTGGTCGAGGGCGTCAGCCGCGACGACCTGCGCAAGGGACCCGGCCATGTCCCGAGCACGGTCCTGCCCGGCCAGGACGGGACCTTCGGGGTCTCCGGGCACCGCACCACCTACGGCGCGCCCTTCTACCGGCTCAACGAGCTGGCCGAAGGCGATACCATCACGGTCGTGACCCGCGAAGCGATCTATACCTATACCGTCACGCGCACCGCCGTCGTCCGGCCGACCGACACCCAGGTGCTCGACAACGTTCGGGGACCGGACGACAAGTTGAAGGCGACGATCACCTTGACCACCTGCCATCCCCAATACTCAGCCCGCCAACGACTGATCATCTTCAACGACCTCAGCTTCACCTCGGTGAACACCGGCAAGGTGGCGGCGTAGCGATGGCCTGGCGGGGACAGGGCGGCGGCAAGCGGGCCAAGGGGCGCCGCGGCGACCAGGACCCCGAGCTCGACAACACCGCCTGGCTGG
>DATHIG010000027.1:0-4987 GCA_035490035.1 Actinomycetes bacterium | reverse complement strand
CCTGCGGGCCGCCGGCGACCGGGCCGGGCCGGTCCTTGGCGTCCCGATCATGGCCCAGTCGGTGACCTGGAACTCGGTCACCACCTACCTGGCCGCCCAGAGCCGGCGGCGGGCGCTCAACGCCTACAACCAGACCCCGGCACCCTGGCTGGCCGATCGGGTGGCCCGGCTGGACCCGCTCAATCGTGGCCAGGCCGACCCGGCCGCCCTGGACGTCCTGCGCCAGACCGGCACCAGGCAGGTAGTGGTCGTCGACGAGCCAAGGGTGTTCGGCCCCGGCGAGTGGCAGGCGACGGTGGACGGCCTGCTGGCCAGCGGCCGCTTCCGGCTCACCGTCCGCGACGGCCCCCTGGCCCTGCTCGAGCTGACCGGCGGCTGACCCTCGCCCACGGCCGGCTCTGGGGACCGCGCCCCCTGCCGGCTGGGCCGTCGTGGGCCGTTGTCACAGGTCCCGGCGCCGGAACCAGGCCACCGCGAGGCTGAGGCAGGCCACGGGGTAGGCCAGCGCCCAGGACAGCATGGCCGGCGCCATGGGTGCGGTGGACGCGAACGGCAGCCCGGGGCCGGCCTGGTCCGTGAACGCGCTGGCGGCCACCAGGCTGGACGGCAGCACGTGGTAGGAGGCGCCGCGCCAGACCGCGTCGGCCGGCAGCAGCAGGCTCACGGCGGTGCCCAGGTTGGCCATCAGCTCGTTGCCGGGAGGGATCGTGCCGATGAACGCGATGATCCCCCCGAGCCAGGCCAGCCCGAACAGCGCCAGCATGACCACCCCGTTGGCCAGCGTCGGCAGGACGGTGCTGCCGAGCAGGCTCACCGCGATCAGGATGTAGATCTGAAGGACCATCAGGCCGACCCCCCGGGTGACGTCGCCGGCCTGGTAGCCGGCCACGATCCGGGCCGTCAGCAGCAGCGCGCCGCTCATCAGCACGACGTAGGCGGTGAGCAGGCCGACCAGGGCGAGGTAGCGGCCGAGGAGGTAGTCGAGCCGGCGCAGCGGGCGGGCAAGCACGGCGTGGAGCGCGCCGGAGTCGACCTCGGGCGAGACCGAGGCGGCCCCGAGGAACAGGCTGAGCAGCGCGGCCAGGAACTGGACGCCGTAGAGCCCGAGGACGACCAGGACGGTCGAGAGAGCCAGCAGCTCCCCACGCGGCCCCAGGCTGTCCGGGCCGGTGACCTGCGCCTGGGCGTCGACCAGGCTCCGCTCCTGGCTGTGGTAGAGCAGGGTGAACCCGACCGCGAACAAGGCGACGAAGGCGACGCTGAGCACGACCCCGGCCAGCAGGAGCCTGCGGCGCCGCGCTTCCAGCAGCGTCCAGCGGGCCACGACCAGCACGTTCACTGTTCCCGAACCTCGCCGACCAGGTCCACGAAGATGTCCTCCAGCGACCGCTGCACCGGTACCAGCCCGAACAGCCGGTAGCCCGACCTGACCAGCAGGGTGGCCAGGTCAGGGGCGATGTCCAGGGTGTCGACGGCGAGCGTGACGGCGGTGCCCTCGACCCGTGTCACCTCGCCGTGCCGGCCGACCAGGGCCAGCAGGTCCCGGTCGACGCGGTCCAGCAGCAGCCGCAGCTGGACCACGGGCCCGGCCAGCTCGTCGAGCGGCCCGCTGGCGACCACCCGGCCCTGGTTGACGATCGCCACCCGGTCGCAGACCGCCTCGACCTCGGTGAGCAGGTGGGAGTTGAGGAAGATGGTGACCCCGTCGGCGGCCAGCTCCCGGACCAGCTCGCGCACGTCGCGCCGGCCCACCGGGTCCAGCGCGGAGGTCGGCTCGTCGAGCAGCACGAGGTCGGGGCGGTGCAGGATGGCCAGGGCGAGACCGAGCCGCTGGGTCATGCCCTTGGAGTAGCGGCGGACCCGTTCGCCGCCCCGCCCGGCCAGGCCGACCCGCTCCAGCAGCTCGGGGATGCGCTCGGCTCGTTCGGCGGTGCCGAGACCCGCCAGCCGGCCGTGGAACTGGAGCAGCTCGGTCCCGGTCGCCCACTCCTGGAAGCGGAAATGCTCGGGGAGGTAGCCGACCCGGCGGCGGGCGGCCGGGTCGGTCGGTGGCCGGCCGAATATCAACGCCTGCCCGCCGGTGGGGGCGACCAGCCCGAGCAGGATCTTCATGGCGGTGGTCTTGCCGGCTCCGTTGGGGCCCAGGAACCCGAAGACCTCGCCGGCGCCGACCTGGAGGGTCAGGTCGTGGAGGGCGACCCGGCGGCCGAAGGCCTTGTGCAGGGCGGACGTGGCGACCGCCGGGACCACGCTGCGGGTCCCGGCGGTTGGCTCCGCCTGCTCAGCCGATGACGGCCCAGCCGGCAGGGGGCGCGGCCCCGCAGCCGGCCGCGGGTCAGGCGAGGCTGTTCGCGACATCGCGTGCCTCGTCCGCACCGATCACACCGGCGACGCCCCAGATGTGCCCGCCGCGCTGCCAGAGCAGGGCGTGCAGCTTCCCGGTCCGGTCGGCGAAGCTGTGCCCCTCGGCGCCGTCGACCACCGCCGGCCGCCACCGCACCTGGTCGGCGGGGACCGGGAGGGGCAGGGTGGTCCGCCAGTCGTCGATGTTGCGGAGCTGCTCGACGGTCTCGGCGGGCAAGCCGGGCAGGCGCAGCACGACCTCGCGAAGCTCCTCCAGGCTGGCCCCGCCGTCGGCGTCCAGGCCGACCATGCCGGCCTTGCCGACCAGCAGCCGGGGCGCGCCGTCACGACCCATGTACTCCTGCACCACGACGGCGGGGATCTGGACGACGAGCTGGGCGCCGTCGTACCGCTCGGGGAGCTCGACGTCGGTCCGGCCGGTGCGCCGGAAGTAGGCGATGGCCTGGTCGCGGTCGAAGGTGATGCGGGCGACCTGGGCCCGGCTGACCATCACCCGCTCCGGGGTGGCGCCGACGCCATCGGGCAGCACCGACGGGCTGACCGCCTGGACCTGGAACCCGGCCAGCCGGCTCGCCTCGGCCAGGTCACGCACGGCCGCCGGCTCGCTGATGACCAGCTGGCCGCGGTCGCCGGTGAACACGCCGGTTTCGACCAGTTGCGACACGACGGCCTCGAGCTGCATCGACTGGGTGGTGTTGAGGGAGATGACCTCGAACCGCTGGCTGCGGAACTGGGCGAGGAAGTCCGCGGCGGTGGCCCGGCCACCGGGCGTGGCCACCAGCCCGGTCAGCACCACGGCAGCCACCAGCGCCGCCGCCGCCCCGCGGGCCCTGGTGCTCAAGCCGGCCAGCCTGCCACGACGGCCCACGACTGCGGGAGGCTGCGCCCCCTGCATACCCCCCGAAACCCTGCCGTCGACGGCGGTGGCGCCGACGGCGGCCGTCCGGGCGGCCGCCAGCCGGGCGCGCCGCTGCTCGAGCCGGACCAGGGCGGCCTCGACCACGGCCCGGGGCAACGGGTCGTCCGGTCCCGTCATGGCGATCGCCGGCGCGGCCAGCTCGGCGTTGCGCTGCAGCTCGGCGAGGATGTCGGAGCACGAGGCGCAGGCCCGCACGTGGTCGGGCAGCGGCGCCATGGTGGTGCCGGGGGCGTCGTCGAGGGACGCGCGCAGGGCACCGAGGTCAGGGCACGGCATCATAGGCTCCCGGGTCGGTCTGGTTGCGTTCGAGGTAGGCGTCGCGGAAGGCCCGCTCGCCGCGGGCCAGCAGGACCCCGATCGAGCCGACGGCCAGGTCGAGGGTCGCGGCGATCTCGGCGTAGGAGAAGCCGGCGTGGCGTAGCAGCAGGCAGGCGCGCTGCCGCTCCGGCAGGGCGGCCAGGGCCTGGCGCACGGCCCGCTGCTGCTCGGCGCGCAGCACGTCCAGCAGCGGGCCGTCGCCGGTGTCGGTCTCTTCGTCCACCCGCTCGGCCCGGCCGGCGCGGTCCAGCCGCGCCGTGGCCCGGCGCTGGCCACGCAGCCGGTTGTAGGCGGCGTTCAGGCAGACCCGGCGCAGCCACGCCGCGACCTCCTCGTCCGGCCGGTCGAGCACCGGCTGCCCGTCCAGCTTGAGGAACGTCTCCTGAACGACGTCCTCGGCCTCGCCGTGGTCGCCGAGCAGCCGGTATCCGAGGCCGTACAGCTCGCGGTAGCGAGCCCGGAACACGGTCACGAACCGGTCCCGCGCGCCGACGCCAGTTCCGACCTCATCCCGCACGGCGCTCACCGGCCGCTCCTCTGTGGTTGCCTGTGGTCAAGGTACCTCTCGCCCTGTCCAACACCGCGCGCCGCCGACCTCTTACATGGAGGCGCCCACCTCTTCCATGGAGGCGCCCACCTCTTCCGTCGAAGTGCCCACCTCTTCCATGGAAGCGCTGACCTCCCACACGGAGCGCCGATCTCCCACATGGGATGCCGACTTCCGCAGCGTGTGGACCTCCCACGGGTGTGGACAACCGCACAACCTCCACCAGCCGTAGGCTACGCTCCCCCACCGGGGGTCTCGGAACGGCCACCCGCGGACTCGGAACGGCCACCCGCGGACTCCGAACGGCCGCCCGCGGACTCCGAACGGTGGCGGGCGGCCAGGTGGGCGACCCCGGCGCCGACAAGCTCGGCCAGCATCATCCAGACCCTGGACAGGAGCGCCACGACCAGCGCCGGACCGGCCGGCAGGACGGGGGCGAGGGCGACGACCAGGACGCCTTCGCGCACCCCGAGCCCGGCCGGGGTGAGCAGGGCGAGGAAGCCGGCCGCGTAGGCGGCGGCGTAGGCGGCCACCACCAACGGGACGTCGGCCGCGGGCAGCGGGTACAGGCTGGCGACCAGCGCCGCGAAGGCCAGCCCGGTCACCGCCCAGTAGGCGGCGTAGCCGACCACCAGCAGGGCCACCGTCCCCGCCGACGGAGCCAGGTCGCCGGGCTCGAACCCGGGGAGGCGCCGGCGGGCCAGGCCCACCAGCTGGCGCCGGAAGACCGCCGCCAGCGCGGCCCCCGCGACCACCAGGACCGCCCCGAGCAGGGCCGGCCGGCCCAACCTCGCCCGCTCGGCCAGCAGCACGGGGAGGCCGGCCAGCAGCGCCACCCC
>DATHIG010000026.1:0-2973 GCA_035490035.1 Actinomycetes bacterium | reverse complement strand
ACCACCAGCCAGTCCAGCCTGGCCATGGCCTTGCGGTGCAGGCCGGCGTTGGGCGACCCGACGGCCGGGTTCTCGCCGGGCACGAAGAACCCCTTGCAGGTGCCGTCGAGCATCGCCATCACCGTGGGGAAGATCGAGTGGTCACCGGTCAGCTTGGGCAGGTGCTCGAAGCAGAAGTCGTTGTCGGCGGTGGCGCGGTCGCCGAACCAGGCTTTGAGCAGGCTGACCATGTAGGCGTCGGAGCGGCCCCAGAACCCGGCCGGCAGGCGGATGTCGTCCAGGTAGGCACGCAGGTTGGCGTGGGACCCGGCGGTCGGCATCGGCAGGTAGCCGGGCAGCAGGTTGTAGAGGGTGGGGATGTCGGTCGAGCCCTGGATCGAGGCGTGGCCTCGCAGGGCCATGATGCCCCCGCCGGGCCGGCCCATGTTGCCGAGCAGCAGCTGGATGATGGCGGCGGTGCGGATGTACTGCACGCCGGTCGCGTGGTGGGTCCAGCCGACCGCGTAGCAGAAGGCGCTGGTCCGCTCACGGCCCGAGTTCTGGCACAGCGCCTCGGCGACCTCCAGGAACTGCTCGCGCGGGACGCCGCAGACCCGCTCCACCAGCTCCGGGGTGTAGCGGCGGAAGTGGCGCTTGAGGAGCTGGAACACGCAGCGGGGATGCTCCAGGGTCGGGTCGACGTTGGGCGGGTCGCCGTGGGACAGCTTGGCTCCGCCGGAGCCGTGGGCCTCCCCGCCGGCGATGCGGCGCTCGCGCGAGCCGGCGATGCTGGCGACCTCCATGCCGTCGTAGCGCCAGCTGGCCGGGTCGTAGCTGCGGGTCTGGGGGTCGAACCCGGAGAACAGGCCGTCCAGGTCCTCGGTGTCGCGGAAGGCCTCGTCGATGATCACCGGGGCGTTGGTGTAGTTGACCACGTACTCCCGGAACTCACGCCCGCCCTCCAGGATGTGGTTGATGATCCCGCCAAGGAAGGCGATGTCGCTGCCGGCCCGGATGGGAACGTGCAGGTCGGCAAGGGCGCTGGTCCGGGTGAAGCGGGGATCGACGTGGATGACCCTGGCCCCCCTGGCCTTGGCCTCGACCACCCACTGGAACCCGACCGGGTGGCACTCGGCCATGTTGGAGCCCTGGATGACGATGCAGTCGGCGTTGACCAGGTCCTGCTGGAAGTTGGTCGCCCCACCCCGACCGAACGAGGTCCCCAAACTGGGGACGGTCGAGGAGTGTCATATGCGCGCCTGGTTCTCGATCTGGATCGCCCCGAGCGCGGTGAACAGCTTCTTGATCAGGTAGTTCTCTTCGTTGTCGAGGGTGGCGCCGCCCAGGCTGGCGATGCCGAGGGTGCGGTTGACCCGCCGTCCCTCCTCGTCGTGCTCCTGCCAGCTGGCGGCCCGGGTGGCGATCACCCGGTCGGCGATCATGTCCATCGCCTGCTCCAGCGGCAGGTCCTCCCATTGGGTGCCGTAGGGCCGGCGGTAGCGGACCCTGGTGACCCGCCCTGGGGAGGTGACCAGCTGCTTGGACGCCGAGCCCTTGGGGCAGAGCCGGCCGCGGGAGATGGGACTGTCGGGATCGCCCTCGATCTGGATGATCCGCTCGTCTTTGACGAACACCCGCTGGCCGCAGCCGACCGCGCAGTAGGGGCAGATGGACCGGACCACCCGGTCGGCCTCGGCGGTCCGCGGTTGCAGCCCGGCCGACCGTCCCGAACGGGCGGCCTCGCCCAGCCCGAGCCGGTCGTCCCCGCGCAGCTGTCGCAGCACCGGCCACACCGGGAGCCGCTTCCTCACCGCACCGCCTCCGATCCGCTCTCCGGGGGCTCGGCTCGACGCCCGGGCCGGGGTGGTCGAGATGCCACCGCGCAACGGTACCGTCTACCACGTCAGCCGGGAACCCACACCGCCAGGCCGGCCGGACCCGGGGTTCAGAGTCGGCCGACCCGGGGTTCAGAGTCGGCCGGACCCGGGGTTCAGAGTCGGCCGGAGGCTCTCGACGACGGCTGGCGCGCCGGCGGTGGCGCGTTCAGCGGGCAGTTGAGGTAGGGGCCGTCCCCGACGGCCGGCGGCCCGGCCGGGACCGATACCTGCTCCTCATCCAGGGCCGCTTGCGGCTCGGGGTTGCGGATGGTCAGCCAGGAGAGCAGGCCGCCGGCGACGCACAGGGCGGCGGCGATGATCATGGCCGTCCGGAACCCGCCGGCGAAACGGTCGGGCTGAAGGGCGTCGGCGCCGGAGATGCCGGCCGCCACCGGCAGCACGGCGACCGCCAGCAGCCCGGCGGTCCGGGCGACGTCGTTGTTGACCGCGGATGCGACCCCGGCGTGCTCGGCCGGGGCGGCGGCCAGCACGGTGGCGGTGAGCGGGGCCACGGTGAGGGTCAGCCCGAACCCGTACACCAGCGACGCCGGCAGGATGTCGACCAGGTAGCTGGCGCCGGGGCCGATCCGGGCGAGCAGCGCGAACCCGGCGGCGACCAGCAGCGGCCCGAGCGTCATGGGCAGGCGCGGGCCGATGCGGGCCGACAGCCGGCCGGCCCGGGCCGACAGCAGCAGCATGAGGACGGTGATGGGGACCAGGGCGACCCCGGAGGCCAGCGGCGAGTAGCCGACCACCTGCTGGAGCTGGATGGGCAGGAGGAACAGGGAGCCTCCGAGGGCGCCGTAGACCACGAAGGTCACGACGTTGGCGGCGCTGAACTGCCGCGAGGCGAAGATGTCCAGTGGCAGCATCGGGTTTCGGGTGCGCCGCTCCCAGACCAGGAACGCGGCCAGGGCGGCCACCCCGACCAGGCCGGCGACCAGGATCCGGGACGAGGTCCAGCCGAGACCGGGACCGTCGGTGAGGGCGTAGACGACCCCGGCGAGGCCGACGGCGGCCAGGGCGGCCCCGGCCCAGTCCAGGCGTCCGGTCGCGCCCGGGTCGCGGCTCTCGGGCACGTGGCGCACCGACACCCACACCACCACCGCGGCCAGGG
>DATHIG010000025.1:0-5718 GCA_035490035.1 Actinomycetes bacterium | reverse complement strand
CCGTTCCCCCCTGGGGCGCGCGACCGGCCGACGCGGGTTCGCCCCGTGGCCGGCGACCCTCCAGGACGCTGGCTGCCGCGGTCGCCGCCGTCGTGCTGCTCGCCGGCGGCTACGGCATCAGCCAGGCGCTGGACCGCGACCCGTCCAATCCGTCGGGCGCCGGCATCCCGACCGCGGCCCCGATCGCCGCCCCCCCTGTCCGCGCCGGCGAGGAACCGGCCGCCGCCGTGGCCAAGGCCCTGCTGCCGACCGTCGTCGAGATCCGGCGTGACAACAGCGGCCTCGGCTCCGGCTTCGTCTATGACCGGGGCGGCTACATCATGACCGCCGCCCACGTGGTCGATGGGGTCGACGAGGTCAGCGTCCGGCTCTACGACGGCACCAAGCTCCGTGGCGAAGTCCTCGGCGCCGACGACCTCACCGACGTCGCGGTGATCAAGGTCGACCGCACCGGTCTTGCGGCGGCACCGCTCGCGATTGGCCAGACCCTCCAGGTCGGCCAGCTCGCGATCGCCATCGGCAGCCCATTCGGGCTCGCCGAGACCGTGACCGCCGGCATCGTCAGCTCCACCGACCGGGTCCTGCCCGACGGCCGCGAGGTCATCCAGACCGATGCGCCGATCAACCCAGGCAACTCCGGCGGTGTGCTCGCCGACCGCCAGGGCCGCGTCATCGGCATCAACAGCGCGATCCGTCCCGCCAACGACGGGTCCAACGGCAACGTCGGCATCGGGTTCGCCGTCCCGATCGACGTGGCCGCCAGGTCGGCGGAGGCCATCGTCCAGGGAAAGCCGGTCCAGACCGGGTACCTCGGCGTGAACATGTCGCCGACCACGACCGGTCAGGACGGCGCGCTCGTCCAGGAGGTCACCGCCGGCAGCCCGGCCGACCGCGCCGGACTTCGGGCCGGCGACGTGGTGGTCGCGATCGACGGGCAGGCGGTGGAGAACAACGGCGAGCTCGGTGCCCGGATCCGGGCCCACAAGCCCGGCGACGAGATCACCCTCAAGGTCCTCCGCAACGGGAACGAAACGACTGTTTCGGCCACTTTGGCGCAGCGTCCTGCCGGTTGATCGGGGGACGGACGGCGCCGCATGGTCCGACATGAGGCGCGTCGACCGAATCTGGTACTTTGGCTGATAACGATTTGGAATCGAGGGAGGCAAGAACCGGAACGAGCCCTTACGCTCTACAGGCGAACACGGAGCTGGTCCGCATGGGCGCTGGGGGGCGTTCCAGCGAACCACTTCCGCCCGCAGGACGGCCTGGGCCGTTCGGCCTAGGCCGAGAGGACACGGGAGGCGCGGGAAGCACGTTCGTCTGCGACGGCCGCGCCGTCCGGTGCGAGGACCGGTGGTTGGGGGACTACCGGGACCCCCCGGACGGCAGGCCGTCCTTTACGTTCTCCTGCCCCTGAGCCCCGGGGTCCATGTCGTCCTGGTCGCCCCGGGACCGCGTCGCCCGGGTCCGGCACGCCGATCGCCCTGGAACTGGGTCGTCATTGCTGTCTGGCGTGCCGATCGCCCTGGAGCTGGGTCGCTGGGGTCCGGCCTGCCGATCGCCCTGGAGCTGGGTCGCTGGGGCGGCCTGCCGATCGCCCTGGAGCTGGGTCGTCACCCGGACTCGGGCCCGTGTCGTCAGGAGCTGCCCTGGGGTTCCTCCGCCCACAACCCGCGGTTCGCCCGCCGCGCCTCCCCGACCAGTCGGCGGAACAGGCCCGCATAGGCGACATTTGGTGGAATCGTCAGCTGCTGCGCGTACCCCTCGGCAGCCAGCAGGGCGTTCCAGAATGTCCCGTCCGCCAGCCACACGTAGGCGAGCATCCGGCCGTACCGGTCCCGCGGCTCGGCGTCCCCGGCAAGCAGGACGGTCTCGCCGCTCAGGTATCGCTTGGCGAAGTCGGAGGACTCCTCCCCAAACGGCTCATCCGGACGGTTGGGCGCCACCGACTCCGGCGTGTCCACACCGATCACCCGGACTCGTTCCCGTCGACCCTTCACGGTCGCGACGAAGGTATCGCCATCGGTCACCCGCTGGACCTCCGACCGCACCGCGCCCTTGGGCGGGTCGGGCCAGGCTGCCCGCTCGGCCTTGCTGGTGGCCAGACCGGCCGGCGCCCGACCAGCCCGGTCGCCGCCACCGACGCCGTCGACATAGCCCTGGCATCCGGCCAGCAGGACGGACAGCAGCACGACCAGCACCAGCCCGCGGCGGTCCGGCCGATCGATCCTCAATCCGCTCGGCGTCGTCGGCCTCCTCGATCCTCGCGGAGCGCCCGCGCCGGGCGCCCGGTTCGCCGCGAAGCATAGGCCCCGCCCACGACCATCAGGTCCCGTCCATCCACAGCGCGACCCGTACCGCCAGACTCCTCCGCCCGGGACCGGGTGTGGACAACGCCCACCCGGCGTCGTAGGTGCTCGTTAGGATGCCCGCATCATGAACCGGCAAAGCATCCCAACCCCGAGCCAGCCGCCCCCTGGCGACAAGTCCCTGTCGGATCCCGCCGCGGCAGCCTCGACCAACCCGGAGGGTCAGGTCTCGGGGGGTTCACCGGCGGCGTCGGTCAGCCACCCGGTCCGTGGCGGATCGCCGGTGGCACTGGCCGACGGTGCGCCAGCCGAGCTGGCCTCCGCCCTCCCGCCCGGCAACCTGGCCATCCTTGGCGGCCCCGGCAGCGGCAAGACGGCGCTGCTGGAGGCGATCATGCACCAATTGCTGGCCAGGCCGGGTGGCTCGGCCCTGTTCCTGACCTCGAGTCGCCAGGCCGCCACCGCCTCCACCGAGCGGCTCGTGGCCGCGCTCACGACCGCGGCGGGCGGCGGGCTCGGCTGCGTGACCTGGTACGCATTCGCCCGCGGCCTGGTCAACAGCCACGCCGACCTGCTCGACTACCGCGGCGAGCCGCGTCCGCTCAGCGGTCCTGAGCAATGGGCGCTGGTGCGGTCGCTGCTCCTGCTCGACCAGCCGGTCGTCGCCTGGGGCCCGCTGGCGCCGCTGGTCGACACCAGGGCGTTCACCGATGAGCTGGCCGAGTTCGTGCTCGCCTGCGAGCGTCGCCTCGTCGACCCCGAGGAGCTGCTCGAGCGGGCCACGGTCGACCGGCGCCCGAGCTGGGTCCCAGCGGCGGCCTTCCTCCGCCTCTATGGCGAGCACCTCGCGCTCCAGGACTCGGTCGACCAGGCCGGCCTCGTCGTCCAGGCCGGTGACCTGCTCGAAGACCGTCCCGATGTGCTCGCCGCCACCGTCGCCCAGGTCGGCACGATCCTGGTCGACGAGGCCCAGGAGCTCGACCCCGCCCAGGCCCGCCTGCTCTCGCTACTGGTCGCCGGCGGAGCCCGGGCCGTCCTGGCGGGCGACCCGGCCGGCGCCACCGACGCCTTCCGCGGAGCCATGCCAGGAGTCCTGCCGGCCTGGGCCGAGCGCCTCGGCGCGACCGTGATCCTGCTCGAGCACAGCCGGCGGCTCGGGGGTCCCGGGCTCGACGCCGTGCGCCGCCTGCAGGCGGCCGGCACCAGCCCGGCGGTTGCTCTCATCGGGGGTGGCACCACCACCGTGGAAGCCGCCCGCTACCCGGGCCCCGCCGAGGAGGCCGAGGCGAACGCCCGCCTGCTCCGGGTCGCTCACGAGCGAGACGGCGTCCCCTACGGCCGGATGGCCGTGCTGCTGCCGTCGACGCGGCGGCTCGGCGGGCCCACCCGCCGGGCACTGGAGCGCTTCGGCGTTCCCTATCGGCTGGGCGCCGGCGAGCGCCAGCTCGTGGCCGAACCGGTCGTCGGCCACGTCCTCGACCTGTTCCGGCTCGCGCTCGACCCGACCAGAGCCGACGAGCTGCTGCCATCCCTGCTCACGTCCCCCCTTGGCGGCCTCGACCCCGGCGAGCTTCGTGCCCTTCGCCGCTCCGCCCTCCTCGCCGACCGGTCCCTCGCCGACCACGTCCGCGCCCGCGCCATCCCCCCAACCCCCGAACCGGGGCCCGAGCCGGAGACGATAGGCCCGGAGACCACGGCCCCCGCACCAGGAGACCTGGAGGCTTCCGGGCCGGGGGGCCCGACTTCGGTATCGGGGGATCTGGAGACTTCGGCACCAGGGGACCTGGAGGCTTCGGCACCAGGGGACCTGGAGGCTTCGGAACCGGGGGACCGGGTGGCGCCGGCGGCGCGGGCGAGCTCGGCACTGGCCCTCGACCCGGGGCTGATGGCACGGGTGGGGGCGCTGTGCGACCTGCTCGACCGGGTCGGGGGCTGGGTCGCGGAGCTGGACGCGGACGCCTGCTTCTGGGAGGTGTGGCGCAGCGCCCCCGCCTTCGCCGAGCTGATCCTGCGGGCCGAGGCCGACCCGGCCGACGCCGACGTGCAGCGGCAGCTGGACGCCCTGACCGCGTTCTCGCGCGCCCTCGGCCTGTTCGTCGACGGCCGGCCGGGGGCGAGCATGCGAACCTACCTCGACGTGGTCGAGCGGGCCGACTTCGCCAGCGACCCATGGCTGCCTCCGACGATGGCCAGGACCGACGCGGTCGCCCTCCTGTCGGTCAACGCGGCCAAGGGCCAGGAGTTCGACCTGGTGGTGGTGGCCGGTTGCCTCGAGGGTTCGCTGCCGAGGACCGCGCGGCCGCAGGGGCTGTTCGAGGCCTGGCGGCTCGACGGCGACCCGGGCCCGGTGGCCCGCGCCAACGCCGTCCTGGACGCCGAGCGCCGCCGCTTCGTGCTTGCCGCCAGCCGGGCCAGGGACCGGGTGGTGTTCACGGCCTCCCGCGTCGACGGTCGTGGCGAGCCGTCCCGCTTCCTGCGCGAGCTCGGACTGGAGCTCCCCACCGACCCGCCGGCACCCGACCCCACGCCGCTGGGAACCCTGGAGGCCGCGGGCGCCCTCCGCCGGATCCTCGCCGCCCGCGACCGGCCGGCGGCCGAGCGGCTGGCCGCCGCGGCCACTCTGGCGGCCATGCCGGACGTCGACCCGGCCACCTGGTGGTGGCGGCGGGACCGGACGGTCGATCCCGAGCCGATCGCGGCCGAGGGTCGCCTGCGCACCTCGTACTCGCGAATTGGCACCTACGAGGACTGCCACCTGCGCTACTTCTTCGGCAGCGTGGCCGGGCTCGACGACCGCTCCTCCTACCAGATGGCCTTCGGGCGGCTCATGCACACCATCTTCGAGCTGGCCGCCAAGGGCGAGATCGCCAACCAGCCAGACGATCTCAAGGCGGCCTACCGGGACCGGTTCAACCCCGCCTGGTTCCCGTCGAGGGCCATCGCCCACCAGTACTGGCGCGACGGGATGGGCATGCTGGAGCTGTGGCACCGCGGCGAGGCCGACGCCGCCCGCCGGGCGTTGCGGTTCGAGGTCGGGTTCGAGATGGAGGTCGGCGACCACCTGGTACGGGGCCGCATCGACCGGGTCGATCGAGGCCCGGACGGGGGCATCGTCCTGCTCGACTACAAGACCGCCCGCAACCCGGCGCACGAAGAGGAGGCCGCGCGCTCCCTCCAGCTCGCCATCTACTATCTGGCCGCGCTCCGTGACCCCGAGCTGGCCGCCCTCGGCCACCCGGTCGAGATGCAGCTCGTCTACCCGGCCAGGGTCCGGCAGGGCCGCTTCACCAGGGTGAGCCAGCATCCAGGGCCGAACCACGCGACCGAGGTTGAGGAGCGGCTGCTGGCCCTGCTCGACGGGGCGGCCACCGAGTCATTCGACCCGAACCCGCATGCCGACTGCCGCATG
>DATHIG010000024.1:0-3968 GCA_035490035.1 Actinomycetes bacterium | reverse complement strand
CCACCCGGATGTCGGTGACCGCCCCCGCGGCCTCGATCTCGGACTCAACCGGGCGGCGGCCGGCCATCGCCTCGGCGACCAGGATGGCGGCCCGGTGGGGCAGCGGCTGGCCGAACGGCAGGGCGTTGGTGCCCATCCGCCGGAAGGCCGAGGTCGCGTTGGGGCTGGCGAACTCGACCCTGCCGCTGGCGTCGAGCACGACCAGGCCATCGCCGACCCGGGGCGAAGCGGTCGGGTCGTGGGCCTCGACGAACGGGAAGGTGCCGGCGGCCACCATCTCCAGCAGGGCCTCGGCCGCGCCAAGGTACGATGCCTCGAGCCGGCCGGTGGGCCGGGCCGGGGTCTCGGGCGACTCGACGCTCAGCACGGCGACGATCTCGTCCCGATGGCGGACCGGCACCGTCTCGACCCGGACCGGCTCGGCGTCGATCAGGATCGGCTCGAGCGAGCGCTGCCGACGCCCCTCCCGCCAGGCCCGCTCCACATAGGGGTGCCAGGTGGGCCGGACCACCTCGCCGACCAGGTCGGCCGGGTGGAGGGTGCGGGCGGTGTAGGGCCGGAGCTGGCCGACGATGCGGAAGCTCTCGGCGCCCTCGACGGCCAGGAACAGCAGCAGGTCGGCGAAGGCGAGGTCGGCGATCAGCTGCCATCCCGCCATGAGGCTGTGCAGGTGCTCGATCGCCTCGTCGGTCAGCCGGCGCGGCGTCGGCCGGACAACGTTCGTCATGACCCTAGCGTAGCCGGGCCGGCGACCGGGGTGATCCGCGCGGAGAGATCCGCGGAAGGCGCAAGGCCCTCGTATGGAGCTATACCCCCAATTTTCGATGCAATTGCGGGACCGTGTACTACCGCCTTCACCTGCTCTTATGATCGGAACTACGCAAAATTGGGGGCGCTTGGAGGAGGGGGCAGCATCGATAATGACGACCGAATCGGCTCGTGACGGCATGCGTGGCGGGATTGCGGGGGGCGTACCACTCGTCGTCGTTCGCGTCCCCCCGGACGAACGACGAACGAGGAGGGGGCAATGCTTCGCCGACGAATGGCCGCCGTGGTCTTGGCCGCGTTGACCGCGGTCCTGCTCACCATGTCCGGGATCGCCGCCGGTGCAGAGGAGCAGGCACTGGTCCGGGTGGCCCATTTCGCGCCCGGCCTGCTCAAGGGCGACGTGTACGTCGTCTACGTGAACGGCCGGCTGCAGCTGAAGGGCGTACCGTTCAAGACCGTCTCGGACTACCTCAAGGTCAAGCCCGGACGGTTCAAGGTCGAGGTCCGCGAGGCCGGCCAGCCGGTCAGCTCGGCGCCGGTGGTCGCCGCCACCGTCAAGCTGCAGGCCGGCAAGGCCTACACCGTCGCCGTGTTCGGGCAGCTCACCTCCGTCAAGGCCGCCCTGCTCACCGACGACATGTCGCGCCCTGGCAAGAGCAAGAGCAAGCTCCGGCTCATCCAGGCCATCCCCGGCGAGCAGGCGGTGGATCTGGTCACCGGCGGTGACGTGCTCATCTCGGGCGCGCGCTTCCCGTCGGCCAGCGACTACCAGGAGGTTCCGGCCGGGTCGGTGGAGGTCGAGGTCCGCAAGGCCGGCACCAGCGAGGTGCTGGCCAAGGCCCGCGAGGTGAAGCTGCCGAGCGGCTCGATCGCTTCGCTGGTGGCGGTCGGGGGCATCGGCGAGAAGCTCGAGCTGCTCGACATCCGGGACGCCTTCGCCTCGGCCGCCCCGGCAGGCGGGGTCGCGACCGGTGCCGGTGGGACCAGCTCCAGCCCCAGCCCGGGCGGCCGGCGGTTCGCACTGTTCCTGCTCATCGGCGGCGGCGTGGCCGCGGCCACCGGGTTCATCGTCCAGCAGCGGCGGCTGAGCTAGGGCCGTCCGTGTGCCATGGGCGAGCGTAGCTGGCGGGTCCACCGGGGGGTGGTCGTGGTGAGTCTGGTCGTCGCCGGGCTCGCCGGTTGCACCGGCGGCGGCCGGCCGGCGGCGCAACCGGCGGCGGTGGCCGCGCCGACGACCAGCGCCTCGGTGGCCGCGCCGACCCGGACCCCGGAGGTCATCGACTTCCCCATCCGGTCGTGGCGCCGGCTGCCGCCGTCACCGCCGATGCGGGTCGAGATCCCCGCCATCGGGGTGTCGTCGTCACTGGTCAGGTTAGGTCTCAATGCTGACGGCACGATGCAGGTGCCAGGGGAGTTCCAACTCGCCGGCTGGTTCACCGGTGGGCCGCAGCCGGGGCAGCTCGGCCCGGCCGTGATCGCCGGGCACGTCGACTCGCGCACCGGTCCGGCGGTGTTCTACCGGCTCCGCGAGCTGCGCCCCGGGGACCAGATCCGGGTCGTCAGGGCCGACCGCCGGGTGGTCAGCTTCCAGGTCGAGTCGCTGGCCAGCTACCCCAAGTGGGCGCTGTCGGGCGACGAGGTCTACGGGGCCACCACCGCGCCGTCCCTGCGTCTCATCACCTGCGCCGGCAGCTTCGACCGGGCCCGGCGCAGCTACCGCGACAACCTGGTCGTCTCGGCCCGCATCGTCGGCGAACCCGCCGACAGCGGCCGCACCGAGGCGGACCGATGACCACCCGTCGAAGTTGGGTGGCCCGGCTGTCCGGCGGCCGCACCGCCTCCGCGACCCAACCACCCCCGTCCCGCCCCGAGCGGGGGCCCATGCGACCGGTCCGTTCCGGTCCGCCGGAGCGCACCCCGCTCCCGGGCCCCCGTCCGCGGGTCGGTCCGGCCGCTCCGGAGTCGCAGGGCCCAGCCCTTCGCGTGGTGCTGGTCTCGCGGGACAAGATGCTGGCGGACGCCCTTCGGTCGCTGATCGAGGCCCCTGGCCGGGTCCGCATGCTCGACTGGCTCGCCGACGAGCTCGATGGCGCCATCCGTCTGGCCGACGTGGTCATCGTCGACCTGCCTCCCAACCTTCACGAGCGGACGTTCGCGCTGATCGACGGCCGGTTCCTCGGCCGTACCGTCGTCCTCCTCCAGGAGGGCGAGCACGCCGAGGCCCTCCCTCCCGGCCCTCCCCGGGTCATCCTCTACCGCCCCCTCCAGATCGGCGAGCTCTGGGCGGCCATCACCGGCTCCACCCCGTCACCCGCCGGCCCTCCCACCGAATCCCCGTCGACCGCCCCGGAACCAGCCGACCCGGAGCCCGAGGATGTGACGTCGGGGGGACCGGGGTCGGCAGCACCGGGCGATACAACTGGCACCGCGCAGGTGGTGGAGAGGCTGCCGGTCTCGGAGTCGGGGCGCATGATCGGGCTGAGCGGTCGCGAGCTGGAACCGGTGATCGGGCCGGGCCAGATCGCGCCGGGGATGGACGAGGCCACGCTCGAGCGCCTGCGCCGATGGGGGAGGAACCGCTCCCCCCAGCCGAACGAGAAGCAGACCGGCACCGACCGGCGACGCGCGAGAGACGACGCCCGGCGGGCCAGATCGGCCCGTGCCGAGGCGCGGAAGGCGACGCGTGCGGAGTCACGCCAGGCGAGGTCGGTTCGCGCGGGGGCGCGGAAGGCGGCGCGTGCGGAGGCGCGGCAGGCGAGCTCGGCGCAGGCGGAGCTGCGGCGCGAGGAGTCGCGGCGGACCAGGGCGGCTCGGGGTGAGGCGCGAGCGACCGCCCGGGAGGAGGCCGCGCGGACCAGGGCGGCCCGTGCCGAGGCACGGAAGGCGGCGCGTGCGGAGTTACGCCAGGCGAGCTCGGTTCGCGCGGAGGCGCGGAAGGCGGCCCGGGCGGAGTCGGCTCGGGTGAGGTCGCTGAAGCGACAGGAGTCGCGGCAGGCTCGGGCGGCCAGGGCGGAGGCGCGGAGGGCGGCGCGCACGGAGGCGAGGTCGGCTCGAGCTGAGGTGCGGCGTGCCGAGGCAGGCCGGGCCAAGGCGGCTCGTGCCGAAGCGGGGAAGGAAGCGGAGCAGGCGAAGGCGGCCCGGGCGGAGGCGCGGGCGGCTGCCAGGGCTGAGGCTGAGGGGGCGAGGGCGGTTCGGGCGGA
>DATHIG010000023.1:0-15191 GCA_035490035.1 Actinomycetes bacterium | reverse complement strand
ACCGAGAGGGCGCTGGACTCGTCGGTGGCGAAGTTGCCACGGATCGCGTCGGCCACCTGGCGGCCCTCGGCGCCGGGGGGCAGGACCCGGTCGTCGGGCAGGCCGAAGCGGACCCCCAGGAACGGGGTGCCGAGCAGGACCAGGAAGGCGACCACCACGATCGCGATCGGCGCCGGCCGGCGCATGACCTGGGTGGCGATCCAGTGCCAGAAGCCTTCGCCGCGGTCGAGGGTCGGGGGCTCATGGAGCGGAGCGGTGGCCCCGGACTGGACGGGGACCGGCTGGGCGGTCCGGCGGCGGCCCAGCGGCAGGCGGAACCGGTTGACCCGGTGGCCGAGCACGGCCAGCAGGGCCGGCAGCACGATCAGGGCGCCGACCGCGGCCAGGGCGACGACGGCGATGCCGGCGTAGCCGAAGGAGCGCAGGAAGTAGAGCGGGAACACCAGCAGGGCGAGCAGGGAGACGGCGATGGTGGTGGACGCGAACAGGACCGTGCGGCCGGCGGTGCGCATGGTCTGGACCAGGGCGTCGGCCGGCTCGCGCCCGGCGCGCAGCTCCTCCCGGTAGCGGGAGACGATGAACAGGCTGTAGTCGATGGCGAGGCCGAGGCCGAGCGCGGTGGTCAGGTTGAGGGCGTAGATGGAGACGTCGGTGAGCTCGGCCAGCACCCGCAGGACCAGCAGGGTGCCGACGATGGCGAAGCCGCCGACGGCCAGGGGCAGGGCGCCGGCCACGGAGCCGCCGAACGCCACCATCAGCAGCAGCAGGGTGATGGGGACGGCGATGGCCTCGGCCTTGGCCAGGTCGGCCTCGACCTGCTCGCCGATCTCACGGGACACCTGGGCCTGGCCGCCGATCTGGACCCGGAGATCGGCGTCGTCGCGCCCGTAGGCGGCGGTGAGCTGCTCGGCCCGCTCGTCCAGCCCTTCCTCGTCGCCGGTGATCCGGCCAAGGACGAGCGCCTGGCGGCCGTCCTGGCTCCTGAGGGTCGGGGCGTCCAGCGTCCAGTAGGAGGCGACCTGGGCCAGGTCGGGCTCGGCGGCCAGCCGCCGGGTGAGCGACTCCCCCGCCGCGGCCACCGCCGGGTCGTCGACGGCCCCCCGCTTGGCGGTGACCAGCAGGATCAGGTTAGGGTCGCCGATGCCGAAGTCGTCGCGCAGGGTCTCGGCGGCTCTGGTCGACTCCGCGGCCGGGTCATCGAACCCGCCCGACTTGAGCCGGGTGATGGCGCTGCCGCCGTACGCGCCGGCCAGCACCACCGCGACCAGCGTGGCCGCGAGCACCGCCCAGCGGCGCCGTACCAGGAACTTGCCGAGCCGTTCGAGCATCACGATCTCCTATCGCGGATATCTTAGCGATGTAAAGTTAACAGCGATAGGAATCTTGTCAAGCCCCGCTTCGATCAACCTCTGGCCATGACTGGCCACGGCGCAGGCGCGCTCGGGCCGTGGGGGGAGCGAGCTCCCCCACATGGATCAGGGGACTGCTGGTTGAATGGCCGCCAGTCGCACGCATCGGACACGCCCGACCCTGGAGACCGCCATGTGCACCGCCGTCCGGATCGTCGTCGCCGCCGCCGACCCTGAGCGCCGCCTGGAGCTGCGCCGGGCCGCGGTGACCGCCGAATGGGAGGTGGTCGGGGAGGCCTCCGACCCCGAGGGCGCCTACAGGGAGGCGGTCGAGCGTCGGGCCCGCTTCCTGGTCCTGGACGCCGGCGCCGCCGGCCCCCGGCCGGAGGTCCTGGCCCGCCGCCTCAAGTCGACCAGCCCCAACGCCTTCGTCATCGGCGTGGGCGAGGTCGCGGGAGCCGACGCGTACGTCCCGGCCGACGCCCTGGACGGCCTCCGCGACGCCATGCGCGACCTGCTCCACGCCAGCGGCGACCACCAGCACGCCTGAGACCGCTGTGCTAGTGGCGCAGGGCGGTCCGGCCGGTGCGGTAGGGGGCGGCCAGGTGGCGGCCGGGGACGGCGGTGTGCCGGCCCTGGTAGGAGAAGGCGACCAGCAGGAGCACACCGAGGGTGAAGGAGCTGAGGCCGACCCCGATCAGGGGCAGGGTCCGGTCGGGGCCGGTGGAGGCCAGCGGGCACGCCCGGGCCAGCGAGTGCTCGACCCAGGCCAGCGGCGTGGCCTGGCCAGGCCGCCTGACCACGGCGCGGACCCGGCGCATGCCGCTCAGGGCGACGTCGGCCCGCCACTCGAAGGTGCCGGAGGCGCTGGTGGTCACGCGGTCGCGGGACAGGGTCCGCTCGGACGCCGGGTCGACCAGGGCGACGTCGAGGCCGGTCCGTTCGGGCAGCCCGGTCCCCTCGGTGGTGGCGCCGTCGCAGGTCAGGTCGTGGAGGCCGACGTAGGTGACAGCGGCCGCGGGCCGGGCGACCGCCAGCAGGGCGAACGCGGTGAGGCCGACCGTGGCCGCTCGCCGCCACCGCATCGAACCCTCTCCTTCCGCCGCCGCGCAGCCTTCCCAGCTAAGCGTGCGCCGATGTGACGATACGGAAACCTACCCAGGTGGGCGCATCGGCAATGCTGCGGAAGCAGACGGGCGTATCGGCCGGATCGCCTGACTCACTCGACCTGCAGGTCGATCGCGTCGACCAGCAGGCGACCGTCGGCGGGCAGGTTCAGGCCGACGATCTCCACGGCCAGGCTGGACCCGGGCACCCGGGTGTGATGCTCGACGGCGAGCTGGTGCCAGCCGGCGTCGGGCAGGGTGTAGCCGGCCTCCTCCGAGCTGGCCACCTGGCCGCCGGCGCGTTCGCGCAGGGCGAGGATGACCTGGCCGCCGGCGCGGCTTCGCACCCAGAAGATCGCCTCGTAGGTCGTGTCCGACCTGGACGTCGCCACCCCCGACCGGGCCATGCCCGCCAGGCGCGCCCGGGACTCGCCAGGGGTGACGGCGACCGCCCACCGCCCGGAGGCCCCGCCCTCGACCCGCTCGACGCTGGCCCCGCCCAGCGGCGTCCAGCCGCCCAGGTCGCGCTCGAAGTCGCCGTCGGAGAGCAGGTTGCCCGGGGTCGGCCGGATCGGCTGGGCCGCCGGGACGCTGGTTGGCGTGGTGGTGGCGGCGGCTGGCTGGGCCCGGGTGGTGGCCGGCGCCGCCTCCCGCCCCCCACCGGTCCCGACCTCGCGGGTGAGCAGGGAGATCGCCGCCGTCACAGCGGCCAGGGCGAGCATCGCGACCAGGAACAGCCGCTGCAGCGGCGAAAGACCGAACCGCTTCGGGGGCTCGGCCAAGTGCCGCGGAGCGCGGGCTGCCATGGCGGAATACTGTGCTCGGGGAAGCCAAGGCGGCAACAGCCAGGTGGAGGCGTGGCGGTCCCGATCCCTGTGCTGGGAGCTCGCTCCCCCAACGGCCACCCGGAGGCGCCCAGACCAAGGTCAGGCGATACGGCGCCTCAGCGCGGGTCGCGGACCTCGCCGGCGATGTGACCGAGGACGCCGTTCACGAACCGGCCCGAGTCGGCGGTCGACAGCAGCTTGGCCAGCTCGATCGCCTCGTCGAGGACCACAGCGGTCGGGACCTCCGGCCGTTCCACCAGCTCGAAGGCGGCCAGGCGGAGCAGGTTGCGGTCGACCAGCGGCATGCGCTCGATCGTCCAGTGCTCGGCCGCCTCCCGGATGCGGGCGTCCAGCTCGGGCAGCAGCCGGGCCACGCCGTCGACCAGCTCGACGGTGTAGGCGTCGGGGGTGCCGGACTCGCGGTCGTCGCGGTGGCGGGCCAGGACCTCGGCCACGGGCCGCTCCAGCAGGTCGGCCTCGAAGAGGATGTCGAGGGCGCGCCGTCGGGCGGCCGAGCGCGTGCCTGGCGCGGCCACCGGGTCGCTCACTGCACCCGTGTCAGGTAGGCGCCGGAGCGGGTGTCGACCTTGACGCGGTCGCCGGTCTCCACGAACAGCGGCACCTGCACCACCGCGCCCGTCTCCACCGTTGCCGGCTTGGTCGCCCCCGAGACCCGGTCGCCCTTGATGCCCGGCTCGGTCTCGGTGACCTCGACCTCGACCGACGCCGGCAGCTCGAGCCCGATCGCGGTGCCGTCGTAGAAGGTGACGTAGGGTGTGGCGCCGTCGGTGAGCCAGCTGGCCGCACCCCCGACCGCCTCGGCGTCGACCACCGACTGGTCGTAGGTCTGGGTGTCCATGAAGTGGAACCCGGTCTCGTCGCGGTACAGGTACTGCATCTCCCGCTTGTCGAGGATGGCCACCTCGACCGGCTCGTCGGCCCGGAAGGTCTTCTCCAGCGTCCGGCCGGTGCGGACGTTCTTGAGCTTGGTGCGCACGAACGCGCCGCCCTTGCCCGGCTTGACGTGCTGGAACTCGACGACGTTCATGAGGTTGCCGTCGAGGTTGAGGGTCATGCCGTTCTTGAGGTCATTGGTGGTCGCCATGTTCCCACCCTATCACCGGATTACGGACCCGAATCCGGCCTCGCCCCGGCAGCGGCGATGAAGCTGTCGACCTCCTCGGCCAGCACCGACAGCGGGACGCCGCCGGTGCCGAGCACCAGGTCGTGGAACGCCCGCAGGTCGAAGCTGGCCCCCAGGCGCTCGGCGGCCAGCTCCCGGAGCCGGACCAGCTCCAGCCGGCCGACCATGTAGGCCAGCGCCTGGCCCGGCATGGCGACGTAGCGGTCGACCTCGTTCTCGATGTTGGTCCGGGTGAGCGCCGAGTTGGCCAGCAGGTAGTCGATCGCCCGGCCGCGGCTCCAGCCGAACTGGTGGATGCCGGTGTCCACCACCAGCCGGCAGGCCCGCCAGGAATCGAACGAGAGCATGCCGAAGCGGGCCAGGTCGCCGGAGTACAGGCCCATCTCGTCGGCCAGGCGCTCGGTGTACAGCGCCCAGCCTTCGCTGAACGCGGTGACGTAGCCGAACCGCCGGAACCGGGGCAGCTCCTGCCGCTCCTGGGCCAGGGCGAACTGGAGGTGGTGGCCGGGGACGCTCTCGTGAAAGGCCAGCGCCTCGTACTCGTAGCGGGTCCTGGTCCCAGGGGCCGAGGTGTTCAGCCAGTGGACGCCGGGGCGGCTGCCGTCCGCCGACGGGAGCTGGTAGTAGCCGAGGACGGCGTCCTTGGCCTCGTAGGGGCTCATCTCGTCGACCCGGCAGGGGACGCTCGGCACCCGGCCGAACCAGCCGGGCAGGGCGGCCACGGCCCGTTCAAGGGCGTCCCGGCTCGACCGGAGGATCTCCGCCGCCGTCTGGAACCGCAGCTCGGGGTCGCCGCGGAGCCTGGCCAGGACCTCCTCCAGGTTGCTGGTGCCGAGCACCCTTGCCCCGAGCGTCCGGTACTCCTCGGCCAGCCCGGCGACCAGGTCGAGGCCGAGCCGGTGGATCTCCTCCGGGTCGCGGTCGGTGGTGGTGTGCTGGCGGACCGTCGACCGGTAGACGGCCTCGCCCCCGGGCAGGTAGGCAAGCCCGCAGCGGTCGTCGGGGCGGGCGTTCGGCAGGACCTGGTCGCGCAGCAGGGCCCGGTAGCGGGCCATCGCCGGCCGGACCGACCCGGCCACCGCCTCGGCCAGCCGGTCCCGCCAGCGGCCGGCGTCGACCTCGGCCGGGGGGGCCGGGGTCAGCAGCGGGTCGCTGCCCGGCGGATCGGCCAGGTAGGCGTCGAGCTGGGCGATGGCCGCCCGGACGCCGAGCGCCGGCGGGGTCCGGCCGGCGGCGATCCCGGCCCGCAGCCGGTCGCCGGCCTGGTCGAGGCACCGGCCCAGCCGGCGGCAGCGTTCCAGGTACTCGTCGGCCTGACCGGCGGTGGTCAGGGCGACCTTGGGGACCAGGCCGAGCACGACCGTCTGGATGCCGCTCATGGTGGCCGAGACGGTCAGCTCGGGCCAGCGGGCGGCCAGCTCGGCCCGGCGGTCACGCAACCCACGGCGCAGCATGGCATGGGTGACCCGGTCCCGTGCCTCGAGCAGCCCGGTGTCGATCCCGTCCAGGCGCCGCTCCAGGTCGGCCAGCCGCCCGTCGGTGGCGGCCTCGGCCGCCTCGGACAGGTCGGGCACCTCGGCGTCCCAGCCGGCCACGCCGAGCGAGGTGGCCTCGAACGGCGAGGCGTCCATGGTCACCTGGAAGTACCGCTCGGCCAGCTCGCCGAGGGGGCCGGAATCGGTCACAGCTCCAGCAGCTCCTTGGTCGCGGTGGTGAGCAGCTCGTGGCCGCCGGGCCGGGCGACCACCAGGTCCTCGATCCGGACGCCGCCGAACCCGGGGAGGTAGACGCCGGGCTCGATGGCGACCGGCGTCCCGGCGGCGATCCGGTCCCTGGCGCCCGGGCGCAGCCGGGGGGCCTCATCGCTCTCCAGGCCGATCCCGTGGCCGGTCGGGTGCGGGAACGAGTCGCCGAGCCCGGCCTCGACGATCGGCTGGCGGCAGGCCCGGTCGACCTCGCCGGCCGGCACCCCGGCCTCCAGGCAGCCCAGGCCGGCCGCCTGGGCGTGGCGGACGACCTCGTAGAGGTCGCGCTGGCGCTGGGAGGCGCGGCCGAGCACCATCGAGCGGGCCAGGTTGGCGCAGTAGCCGTCCACCCTGGCACCGAAGTCGAGCTCGACCAGGTCGCCGGCGGCCAGCGGCCGGCCGCCCGGGTGGTGGTGCGGCTCGGCGGCCTGCTCCCCGAAGGCGACGATGGTGTCGAAGGCCAGGCTCTCGCCGCCCAGCCGGCGCATGGCCAGGTCCAGGTCGACCGCCACCTGGCGCTCGGTCACCCCCTCGCGCAGGGTCGGCAGCAGCCCGGCCAGGGCCTCGTCGCCGAGCCGGGCCGCCTCGCGCATGGCGGTCAGCTCGCGCTCGTCCTTGACCTCGCGCAGGTCCTCGACCAGCGGCGGGGCGGGCACGACGGCCTGGCCGGGCAGGCCCGAGCGCAGGCGCTGGCCGTCACCCCAGGTCAGCCCGGCCGGTTCGAAGCCGAGCCCGTCCCCGGCGGTCCGGACCACGCCGCCGACGGGCCCGATCAGGTCGCCGGGGGCCAGCACCACCTCGGCGTCCGGCACCTCGGCGGCGGCCTGGTGCCGGTAGCGGCCGTCGGTGAAGAACACGGTGCGGTCGTGGAGCAGCAGCAGCGCCCCGTAGCTGCCGGAGAAGCCGGTCAGGTAGCGGACGTTGACCGGCTTGGTGACCAGCAGGGCCGACAGGTCGGCGTGGGCCAGCAGGGCACGCAACGCGTGCCGCCTGGCTTCGGTGTAGGCGTGGCCGTCGCTGGGCACGCGCAGTCCTTTCCCCCGGGGAGTACCGCCGGAGGCCGGCCAGGCACGCACGGCGGGCATGCTGCAGGCTGCGCACCAGTTCGCCGTGACGAATGCCACGCCGATGCCTGGCCGGGCTCCGCAACCATCTTGCCAAGCTGAGCTAGCGGCGGCGAGCCAGCAGGTCGGCGGCGGCGCGGAGGCCGAGGTCGTAGCCGGCCGGGCCAAGGCCGGCGATCACGGCGGCCGCGACCGGGGCGACGGCCAGGTGGTGGCGCCAGCGCTCGCGGGCGTGGACGTTGGACAGGTGCACCTCGACCACCGGGATGGCGGCCGCCTCGACGGCGTCGCGGACCGCGTAGGAGGTGTGGGCCAGGGCCCCCGGGTTGAGCACCACCGCGCCGACCCCGCGGCCGGCCGCCGCCAGCAGCGCCTCGACCAGCTCGCCCTCGTGGTCGGACTGCAGGCCCTCGACCCGCAGGCCGAGCTCGCCGGCCAGCTTGGCCAGCCGGTCCATGATCTGGTCCAGGTCCAGCTCGCCGTAGTGGCCCGGGTCGCGGCGGCCGAGCGCTCCCAGGTTCGGCCCGTGCATGACCAGCACCAGGGGCCCCTCCCCGGTCGCGGGGTAGGTCCGGCTCATCGGGGGCCGATCCCGGCGGTCCCCCGGGCCCTTCCGCTCATCGCGGGTCCTCTGCCAGGGAGTTGATGGCGGCGACCAGCACGGCACGCTCGGGGGCGGGCACCACCTCGGGCTGCCCGGGGCCGCGCAGCAGCACCAGGCGGAGGCCCTTGCGGTGCTTCTTGTCGGTGGCCATGGCCTCAAGGACCCGGTCGGGGTCCGGCCGCTGCAGGGCGACCGGGAGGCCGAGCGCCCGCAGCAGCTCGACGTGCCCGGCGGCCAGTCCCGGCCGGGCCAGCCCGATCGCCTCGGCGACCCGGGCCGCGAACACCATCCCGATGGCGACCGCCTCCCCGTGCCGCAGCCCCTGGTATCCGGCCAGCCGCTCGAGGGCGTGGCCGAGCGTGTGCCCATAGTTCAGGGCCAACCGGCCAACCCCGCCGTTCCCGGCATGCTCGTGTTCGTCGGCACCGACGACCGTCGCCTTGACCCGGACCGCCCCCTCGACCAGGGGGGCGAGGGCGTCGGGGTCGGCGGCGGCGGCCGGGCCGGCCGACCGGGCGAGGGCCCGCACCAGGCCGGGGTCGCCGACCAGCCCGGCCTTGGCCACCTCGGCCAGGCCGGAGCGGACCTCGGCCGCCGGCAGGCCGGCAAGGGTGTCGAGGTCGGCCACCACCGCAACCGGCTGGTGGAAGGCGCCGACCAGGTTCTTCCCGGCGGCCAGGTCGACCCCGGTCTTGCCGCCGATGGCGGCGTCGACCATGCCGAGGACGCTGGTGGGGACGTTGACCAGGGGCACGCCGCGCAGCCAGGTGGCGGCGGCGAACCCGGCGACGTCGGTGGTGGCCCCGCCGCCGACGGCCAGGATCGGGTCGGCCCGGCGGGTGGGGACGGCGGCCAGCCGCTCGTACAGCCCCGCGACCACCTCCAGCCGTTTGGCGGCCTCCCCGGCCGGGACCTCGATGGCGTGCACGGCGACGCCGCGGCCGCCAACGGCCTGCCTGACCCGCTCGGCGACGGCGGCCACGGGCCGGGAGAAGATGACCACCGCCGCCTCGGCGGCCGGGAATGGCGGCAGCAGCCGGTCGAGGCGGTCAAGCAGCCCGGCCCCGACCCACACCGGGTAGGCGCCCGCGGCGGTCGGGACCATCACCCTCCGACTGATCGGGGCATCCCCTCGGGGCTCCCCAGGCCCCTCAGGGGCCGTGTCCACGCCGGAGGCTGGGCGCGCCGGGGTGCCGGCGCCTGACCGTTCCGTCACCGGCCAGCCAGCGCGCCGACCCGGCGCCGGTACCACTCGAGCACCTCGACGGCCGTCTGCTCGACGTCGAGCCGGTCGGTGTCGATGGCCACGTCGCCGGCCGTCTCGTAGATGGGGCCGCGCGCGACCAGCAGGTCGCGGATGCGGCCGGCCCGGTCGGCGGTGTTGTCGAGCAGCGGCCGGTCGGTGACCCCGGTCAGCCGGCCGGCCAGGGTCTCGGGGGTGGCCCGCAGGTACACCAGCAGGCCGGCCTGCTTCAGGGCGGTGCGGTTGTCGGCCGACAGCACGGCCCCCCCGCCGACCGCGACCACCCGGCCGGGTACGGCGATGGCCCGGTCGATGGCGGCGATCTCGCGGCGCCGGAAGCTCAGCTCCCCCTCACGCCGGAACAGCTCCCCGATGGTCAGGCGGGTGGCCCGCTCGATCATCAGGTCGGTGTCGACGAACTCGCGGCCCAGCGCCCGCGCCACCAGCCGGCCGACCGAGGTCTTGCCGGCCCCCATGAAGCCGATGATCACGATGGTTGGCAGGATCTGGCGCATGCCGGCAAGCCTAACAGCCCGGGGCGTCGAGGGCCGCGTCGAGGTCGGTGGTGGGGTCGCGGCCCTGCTAGTCCTGGGCCTCGGGGTCGGGCTCCAGGCCGGCCAGGTAGGCGTCGAGGTTGCGGCGGACCTCGGGCAGGGAGTCGCCGCCGGTCTTCTCCAGCAGGGCGTCGGCCAGGACCAGGGCGACCACCGCCTCGCCGACCACCCCGGCGGCGGGCACGGCGGTCACGTCCGAGCGCTGGACCACCGCCCTGGCCTTGGCCCCGGTGGCCAGGTCGACCGTGTCCAGCGCCCGGACCAGGGTCGACAGCGGCTTCATGGCCGCACGGACCCGCAGCACCTCGCCGGTGGACATGCCGCCCTCGATCCCGCCGGCCCGGCCGGTGCGCCGGCGCACCGTCCCGGCCCGGGAGCCGGGGACGATCGCGTCGTGGGCCTTGGACCCGGGCCTGGCCGCGGAGGCGAAGCCGTCGCCGAGCTCGACCCCCTTGATCGCCTGGATGCTCATCAGGGCCCCGGCCAGGCGCGCGTCCAGCTTCCGGTCCCAGTGGACGTAGGACCCCAGGCCGGGAGGCAGGCCGTGGGCGACCACCTCGAACACCCCCCCGAGGGTGTCGCCGGCCGCCTTGGCCGCGTCCACCGCGGCCGCCATCCGACCCTCGGCCTCCCCGTCGAGGCAGCGGACCGGGGAGGCGTCGATCTCCTCCAGGTCGACCGGCGACGGCACCGCCCTGGAACGGGTGGCCACCGGCCCGAGCCGGACCACGTGGCTGAGCACGGCCACCCCGACCTGGTCGAGCAGGGCCCGCGCGGCCGCGGCGGCGGCGACCCTTGCCGCGGTCTCGCGGGCCGAGGCTCGCTCCAGCACCGGCCGCGCCTCGTCGAAGCCGTACTTCTGCATGCCGGTCAGGTCGGCATGGCCGGGCCGCGGCCGGGTCAGGGGCACGCCCCTGCCGCTGCGGGCGGCCTCCGGGTCGTCGACCGGGTCAGGGCTCATCACCTCGGTCCACTTGGGCCATTCGCTGTTGTCGATGCGGATGGCCAGGGGCGAGCCCAGCGTGCGTCCGTGGCGCAGCCCCCCGAGGACCTCCAGCCGGTCCTCCTCGAACCGCATGCGCTTGCCCCGCCCATAGCCGAGCCGGCGCCTGGCCAGCGCACGGGCGATGTCGGCGCTGGTCAGGGGCACACCGGACGGCAGCCCTTCGAGCACGGCGACAAGCGCCCGCCCGTGGGACTCGCCGGCGGTCAGGTAGCGCAGCATCCGTGCGATGCTACTTGAGGACGGCCTCGCCCTCGCAAAGGGTGAACGAGGTGGTGTCGGACTCGAAGGTCGCGCAGGAGCTGCCGATGTCGACCGCCCGGTAGGCGCCGGCGAAGCTCTCGCCCTCGCTGACGCTGTACGGGGAGCCGTCGACCTCGACCTTGGCGGTGCGGGCGCCGGACTGGCCGGTGATGTCGACCAGGGTCACCTTCTGCTCGGCCGCCGCGCCGCCGCCGGGGGTGGTGGCGGTGCCTTGGGCGGCGCCGGGGACGGTGCTCTGCACGGTCGGGCCGGTGGCGACGGTGGCAGCTGAACCGCCGGTCGCGACCGCCGCGCCGGGCACCACCAGCGGGTGGAAGGGGTCCTTGGTGGCGCCGACCGTCCCTGGGCCACCGACGGTGGTCGACGGGCCGATCAGTTGCGGCGGGGTGGTCGTGGCCGGTGCCGGTCCGGCTACCGGGCCGGGGGCCAGGTCAGCGGCCTCCCGGCCGAGCAGCAGCGGGCCGGCCAGGAGCAGGACGAGCCCGATCGCCACCACGCCGGCGAGCACGAGCAGGAGCAGCCGTTGGCGGGAGCCGCCGGCGGATACCTGGGGCTGGACGGCCATACGCGTCACCCTCCCTGGGTGCCGGTGGTCACGGTCGCGCCCGCGGCGGGCGCGGCCACGTTCGCGGACCCTGTCAATTGGAAGGCGGACAGGCTGATGGCGGCCGAGAGCTCGTCCGGCGGGGCCGGGACCGTTCCGGTCGCCGCGGGGGCGGCCGCCGTGCCGGAGCCGGTTCCGCCGCCCGCCGACAGCGCCACCGATCTGATGAGCAGCGACCGTGGCGACACCGGACCGGCGGGGTCGGTTCCCTTGACCAGATCCTCGAGTCGAGCGAGGAAGTCCTGGACCTCGAAGTAGCCGCCCTTGACGGTCAGCTGGGTGGTGATCTCGGCCAGCCCTGGGTGGAGGCTGGACGCCTTGGCAGGGGACGGCGAGATCGAGGCCAGCTCGACGCCGGCCTTGTCGGCCGTGTCCTGCAGGGTGTTCACCAGGCTGGGCAGCGCCGGCGTGGCTGGGAACTCGGCCAGCGCCTTCTTGGCCTGCTCGCGCAGAGCGGCCTCGTTGGCCTGCAAGGCCTCGAGCGCCTTGATGTTGTCACGCAGCCGCTGGCTCTCCGTCTGGGAGGCGCGTTCGTCGGCCCTGGCCTGGGCGGTCGCGTCCCGCTGCGGCCGCACCAGCAGCATGGCGCCGACGACCAGCAGCAGCACCATGGCGGCCACGCCGATGAGGCGTTCCTGGCTGCGGGTCATGGGGCCGGCGCTCCCGTCTGCTGGTCGGCCTGGAAGCGGCGGGAGAATGCCGCCGGGCTCAGGTCGACACTGGCCGAGAAGGTCACCGTCGCCGTCTCGGCGGACTGGCCACGCTGCGAGGAGGTGAAGTAGGGGTTGAGGTACACGCGCTGTCCATCCTTGGTCGGTCCGCTGGCCAGAGTTCGCACGAAGCTGCCCACGTCGACGTGGCCGAGCCCGGCACCGGTGAAGGTCAGGTTCGCCACCGGCGAACCGGCGCCTGGGCTGCCCGGCGTGGTCGCGGTTGACGGCTGGCCGCCCGCCGGTGCGGCGCCGCCCGCCGGTGCGGCGCCGCCGGCCGGTGCGGTGCCGCCGCTGGTGAAGGCGGCGGTCATCTGGGTGAGCCAGACGTCGTCGGGCACGATCGCGGAGAGGTCCCGCAGGACGCCGGAGAAGCGGATCTCGCGGGCGTACACGTCGGCTCGCAGCCGCCGGGCGGCGGCGATCTGGGCGTCCAGGTCGGCGACCGGTTGGAGCTGGCGCTGGCGGGCCTGCAGGCCGGCGGCGACCTGCCGCTCCCGGTCGGCGTCGTTGCGGGCGTCGGCCAGGGCGCGGGTCTCCAGGGCGTACCAGAGCCCGAGCATGACCAGCAGGATGGCGGCGGCGACCCCGATTCCTGCCCGCTGGCGGCGGAACAGCCGCTGTTCACGGACCTCGGCCGGCAGCAGGTTGACCCGCGGCCCGCTCGGCCGCTGCTCGGCCCGTCGGCCTTCGCTTGCCATCTAGGACACCGCGCCCAGGGCGAGGCCGACAGGAACCGCTGCCAGCGGCTCCAGCTCGGCGAGCTCTTCGGCGTCCAGCCCGATCCGCCCGACCTGCACCGACGCCAGCGTCCGGGCGCGCTCCACCGGCAGCCGCAGGGCCGCCTGGAGCCGCTCGGCCAGCGGCCGGAGCAGCGACCCGCCGCCGGAGATGGTGACCCGCTCCAGCGCCACGGCGTCCGGCTGGGCCTGGTAGAAGTCGAGCGAGCCGCGCACCTCCTCGACGAAGGCGGCGATCGTGGCGTCGATGATGCCGGCCGCTTCCGGTCCCGCGGCGTCGCCGGCCGACACGGCCAGCTTGGCCAGCTCGGCGTCGCCGGGCTCGAGCGACAGGCCCTTGCCCAGCGCTTCGGTGACGTCCTGGCCGCCCATGAGCATGATGCGCACGAAGCGCGGGGCGCCACCCTGATGGACGACGATGTTGGTGACGCGGGCGCCGACGTCGACCAGGGCGCCGCCACCCTCGGCCAGCACCGTCGGGGGTGCCAGCGAGCGCAGCAGCGCCAACGGGGTCAGGTCGATGCCGACCGGCTGCAGCCCAGCCCTGGTCACGGCCCGCAGGTGGCCGGCGACCATCTCCTTCTGGGCGGCAACCAGCAGCACCCGCAGCAGCCGCTGGCCGCCCGGTCCCTCCTCCTCGGCCAGCACGGTGAAGTCGAGCTCGGCCCCCTCGACCGGGATCGGCAGGTGATCCTGGGCCTGGAAGGCGAGCGAGCGGCGCAGCTCGGCGAGCTCCATCCACGGCAGATCCACCTGCCGTACCACCACCCGCTGGTTGGCCACGCCAAGGACGACCCGCTTGCCGCTGAGCTTCGTCCGCCGCCGCAGCGCCCGGATCGCCTGCGCGACCGCCTCCGGGTCCACCACCTCGCCGTCGACCACCACGCCGGGCGGCAGACCGACCTGGCCGAGGCGGACGAGCACGACCTGACCGCGGCGGACCGACAGCTCGGCCGCCCGCACCGCGGTCGTGCCGATGTCGAGACCGACGACGTTGCGCGCCATCTCGTGTCTCCCGTCGCTGTTGGTTACAGGTTGCCTTCGGGCCGCGGAAGGGCGGCCGTGGAATGCATCGACCCCGCCGGAGGCGACCTTGAGCAGCCGTTAGGTTCCCAGCAGGGCGCTGCCGTACCAGCGGGCGACGTCGGCGCCTGCGAGCACGCCGAGCAGGGCACCGGCGGCGAGCGACGGCCCGAACGGGAGCAGCGCCTTGCGGCCGAGATGCAGCACGGCCATGGCGCCGAGGCCGATCAGCCCGCCGAGCAGGAAGGCGCTGAACAGCCCGACCGCCACCGCCGGCCACGACAGCCAGCCGAGCGCCAGGCCGAGGGTTGGGGCGAGCTTCACGTCGCCCAGGCCCATCCCACGCGGGGAGATGAGCGCCAGCAGCAGGAACAGCGCCCCGACGGCGGCCGCCGCGAGCAGCGCCCGCACCAGCCGGCCGAGGTCGCCGACGCCGAGGCTGGCCACCAGCAGCAGGGTCGCGATGGCCGGGAACGCGGGATAGGTGATGCGGTTGGGCAGCAACCGGGTGGTGGCGTCGATCACCGCCAGGACCACGCAGACGAACGCGAGCGCCAGGTAGGCGGGTACCGCCCAGGCCAGGCCCTCGCCGACCAGGCGAAGGGTGATGACGGCCCAGAGCGTCGCCACTGCGAGCTCGACCGCCGGGTAGCGGGCGGAGATGCGGGCCCGGCAGCGGCGGCAACGCCCCCGCAACAGCAGCCACCCGAGCACCGGCACGTTGTCCCGCCAGGCGATCGGCTGCTGGCACGCCGGGCAGCGCGACCCGGGCCGGACCAGCGACTCCCGGCGCGGCACCCGGTGGATCACCACGTTGGCGAAGGAGCCGGCCAGCAGCCCGGCCAGCCCGGCCAGCAGCGCGGCGGTCACGGGGCTCATGGGCCGAAGCCTACCCGCAGGGCGCGTCCGAGGCCTCCACCGGTCAACAGGGGGGTGTCTGGCCGGCCGGGCAGGGGGCCAGCTCCTGCCAGGACACCTGCTGGAGCTGGGTCCGGCCGAAGCCGAGGGCGTTGGCGATCCGCGGCGTGTAGCTCACGTTCAGGCTGTTCTTGGCGTTGACGTTGTTGCCGTAGTACGACCCCTGGTTGCTCTGGTCGCACAGGGCCGAGTTGCAGTCGTTCTTGAGCTCGATCGTCCCCTCGTTGGCGTAGAGCAGCACCGCCACCTGTGGCCGGAACTCGATCTTGTTCCCGCCCATGATCGACGGGCAG
>DATHIG010000022.1:0-2075 GCA_035490035.1 Actinomycetes bacterium | reverse complement strand
TACCGCAGGCGATAGCATGGATGCCCCAACGTCGGCGAGAGGACCCGAGGGTGCAGATGCGCCACCCGCTGCTGGAGGAGGTCGACGCCCCGACGCTGGCCGAGGCCATGGCCGGCGGCGACGCACCGCTGCTGGTCGACGTTCGCACCGATCCCGAGCGGGCGGTCGCCGTGATCGAGCCGTCGCTGCACGTCGGGCTCGACCGGTTCGTCGAGCGGGCCCCGCTCGAGATCCCCAAGGAGCGCGACGTCGTCGTCTACTGCCATGTCGGCGCCCGGAGCGCCCAGGCCGCGGTCTGGATGAAGGCCAACGGCTGGCCGCGGGTGCGGAGCCTGGCCGGCGGGATCGACGCCTGGAGCGAGCAGGTCGACCAGGCCGTCCCCCGCTACCGCTGAAGGCAGGGTGCTCGAACCGGTACCATGTATGGTTGAGCCAACGCAACGGCGCAACCAGAACCACGCAACCAGGAGGTTGTTTGAGTCCAACGTCAAAACCTATCGCTCCCCCACCCACCGAGCACAGCTTCGCCGATCTCGGCGCCACACCGACCACGTTGACCTCTCTGGCCCGCGTCGGCATCGAGCATCCATTCCCCATCCAGACCTTGTGCCTGCCGCTCGCGCTGGCCGGCGTCGACCTCATCGGCCAGGCCCGCACCGGCACCGGCAAGACCCTCGCCTTCGGCATCCCGATCGTCCAGGAGGTCGACCCGGAGCTGCCCGAGGTCCAGGCCCTGGTCGTCGTCCCCACCAGGGAGCTCTGCCTGCAGGTCGCGGGCGACATCGACACCGCCGGCCGTGACGCCGGCGTCCGCGCGGTCGCGATCGTCGGCGGCCGCCCCCTCGGCCCGCAGATCGTCGCCCTGACCGAGGGCGCCCAGGTCGTGGTCGGCACCCCCGGCCGCGTCCTCGACCACATGCGGCAGGGGTACCTCAAGCTGAATGGGCTCCGCATCCTGGTCGTCGACGAGGCCGACGAGATGCTCGACCTCGGCTTCCTGCCCGACGTCGAGACGATCATCGCGGCGACGCCCGACCACCGGCAGACGATGCTGTTCTCGGCCACCATGCCCAAGGCGGTGGTCGCGCTGGCCCGGCGCTACGCCAAGCGGCCGACCTTCATCCACGCCGAGCCCGAGGGCGAGCAGGCCACCGTGCCCGCCACCCGGCAGCTGTTCTTCCAGGTCCACCCCCTCAATCGCTTCCAGGTGCTCTGCCGCGTCCTCGACGCCCCCGGTCGCGACCGGGTGGCGGTGTTCCGGCGCACCAAGCGGGGTGTCGAGCGCACCATCAAGGGCCTGGTCGACGAGGGCTACCGGGCAGGCGCCCTGCATGGCGACATGCCCCAGGTGACCCGCGAGAAGGTCATGCGCTCGTTCCGCTAGGGCAAGCTCGACGTGCTGGTCTGCACCGACGTCGCCTCCCGGGGCCTGGACATCGCCGGCCTGTCCCACGTGATCAACTACGACACGCCCGAGGACGACCGCGCCTACGTGCACCGCATCGGCCGGACCGGCCGGGCCGGCGCCGCCGGGGTCGCGGTCACGTTCGTGGCCTGGAACGAGCTGGAGACCGCCGACCTGATCCGGCGCCGCCTCGAGCTCACCGGCGAGCCCGTCCACGAGGTCTACTCGACCAGCCCGCTGCTGAGCGAGCTGTTCGACCTGCCAACGGTCGAGGAGGCAGCGGCCGCCAGGGTCGCGGCCGCACCCCGCAAGGCGCCCGAGCCACCCGCCGAGGAGGCGCCGGCCGCCCGCCGCTCCCGCTCGGCCGCCCGCCGTCGCCGCCGCCGCCGCGTCTCCGCCGAGCAGCGCCCCTCGGCAGCCACCGGCTAAGGGCGGCGATCACCCTCCATGGCACCGGTGCTCCTGGGGGGCCGTAGGGAGAACGAGCTCCCCCTAACTAGGAGCGGCGATCACCCGGACCATGGCACCGGCGCTCCTGGGGGGCCGTGGGGAGACCGAGCTCCCCAGAGGGGCGGCGATCACCCGGACCATGGCACCGGTGCTTCTGGGGAGCCGTGGGGAGACCGAGCTCCCCAGAGGGGCGGCGATCACCCGGACCATGGCACAGGCG
>DATHIG010000021.1:0-3794 GCA_035490035.1 Actinomycetes bacterium | reverse complement strand
CGTACAGCACTCGCCCGTCGTGGTGTGGTGGCGTGTTCCTCGCCGCGCCACCGATGCCACCTGTTCGCCGGTCAGTATGGGGAACCCCGTGGTGATCCCAGGCCCAATGGTCATCTGCTGCCCTCGCGCCGACGGGTCTTCGGGGTGGAAAGGTGGAAGAACGGCAAGCTCATAAGATCGTCTTTCGCTCCATCGCCGAAAGGCCTTGGGACCGGCCTACTACCTACTCGAGGGTGTCATCGGCGGCGGCTAGGAGCCGGCGGGCTGAGGCTTCATCGGAGCGGGCAACCACCACCTGCACACCCTCGATCTGCATCTGCGGGTACTGTCCGCCGGCATCATCTGCCGACACCGCTGCGCTCACGCCATGACTGCGCAGCATGCTGGCGATCAGCTCCGCCTCGGTGCGGCTGGCGACGACTGCCACCGACACCGTCGCGTCATCCACGATCGCATCTCCTCTGCTCCTGGCCCTGCCGTAAGGCCGCTCCTGGCAGCATGGTCGCATGTTGGCCGGCCCGTGGCACCCGTGGAAGACCGCGGCCGGGACCAGTCGGCGGTTCCTGCACCGCTTCGCTATGTAGGAGTCCGTCTGGCCGATTCATCGCCCGTCGATGGGCCTCCTTCGTCAGCCCCCGAGGGCCGGAATCGTGTAGGGCGCACGATTGAGCCGGCCATGTGGGCTGGGCGCGCTTCGCGCGATCAGAGGAAGCCAACTTGCTGCTGCGCAGCATTCCGGCGGTTCACCTGCCGCCGGGGCCGAGGGTGAAAATGGCCCAGTGGACCCAGCCGGGGTGACAGCGGCGGCGGGGGCAGCGGGTAGGCCCGCTCGGCCCGGAGGCCGTCCAGCAGCAAGCCCAGGTCGCGCCGGCGGCTTCGGCCGTGCGGACGGCCTGCAGGATGCGGGTGTTGGCCCGTTCAGGTACGCCGGTTCTTGAGGGTGAGGTCGGCGCGGAGCTGCCCGCTCGGCTGGGCGCGGTCGACCAGCTGGGCGACTCGCTCGGACCGGGGGGTCTTGGCCGCCTCGGTGGCGGCCGCGCGGGGGAAGCGCATGCCATGGGGTCGCTCAGGCCGCGGGCGGCGGCCAGGAGCCGGCAGGTCTGCTCCAAGGGGTCGGCGAAGCTGTGCGGCCGGGCTGGGTCTGGGTCGGGAATGCGTGACGGGTGGCGGAGTGTTGTAGCGGCTGTAGTGCAGACCCGGTAGTGCAGACCCGAGGGTCGGGTGAAAGAGTTGTTGTGTCTGCTCGATCTGGCAGGGACGAGCAGGCGCTGGTGCAGTTGACGCGACCCCGGGCGCGCGGTCACCTCAGGAGCGCGCTGGGGGATAGGTACCACGGTCATTAACTCGGCCGCGCTGCGGTTTGTGCCCTCCGAGGACCTGCACGCCGAGGGTTACGGGGCATACCGGAATCTCTGCGATCAAGCCGCGACGACGAAGGGGAGCCAAGCGATGAGTCAGAAGCGGGAGAAGGCGGTCCTGGCCGGAGGGTGTTTCTGGGGGATGCAGGACCTGATCCGCAAGCGTCCAGGGGTCGTCTCGACGCGGGTGGGCTACACCGGCGGCGAGGTCGCCAACGCCACCTACCGCAACCACGGGACCCACGCCGAGGCGATCGAGATCGTCTTCGACCCCGAGGTGAGCTCCTACCGTGAGCTGCTCGAGTTCTTCTTCCAGATCCACGACCCGACGACGCGGAACCGCCAGGGCAACGACATCGGCCCCAGCTACCGCTCGGCGATCTTCTACCTGGATGCCGAACAGCGCCGGGTCGCCGAGGACACCATCGCCGATGTCGAGGCGTCTGGGCTGTGGCCCGGCAAGGTCGTCACCGAGGTCAGCCCAGCCGGTCTGTTCTGGGAGGCCGAGCCGGAGCACCAGGACTACCTGGAGCGCTACGCGTACGGCTACACCTGCCACTTCCCACGCCCGGGCTGGGTGCTGCCCCACCGCAGCGCCGCGGCTCGCTAGGTGGGCGCTGTTCTCTGACGGCTTGGACTGGTTCTGCGGGTTGAGAGCCGCCGGGCGGGGCGGCTGGCCGCCCGATCAGGCCGGCTGCACCCGCCAGCCGCTGGCCGTGGAGCGCAGCCCGAGGGCGGCGAAGCGGGCCAGGTTGACCGCCCCGGCCAAGAGCTTGAAGTCCTGGGTTACGCGCACCAACCCCCGCACACGGGCGCGTCGACCGCCGTGCCGGCGGCGCAGCACGTGCGCGAGCTTGCGTTCCACCTTGGGCCGGGTCGCCCGGTAGTCGGCCCGCCACGCGGGATCGCGCCGGCGGGCTCGGGCCGCGGCGAGGGTGGTCTCGTGGGGATGGATGGCCACTGTCCGCCCGCGGACGCTGGTGGTGCACGCCTCACGCAGCGGGCAGATGCTGCAGGCGACGCCGAACCGGGCTCGCCCGCCACCTCGGCGGGCCGGGATGATCGCCACCGTCACCCGGGCCGGGCAGGTCACCGTCCCGCCCGCAAGATCGACGCGGAATTGATCCTTGCCGAACCGTCCGCCCGGTGCGGTCGGGACCTGGGTGTTGACCATGGGCGTGAGTCCGTGCTGCTCGAGCCAGGCCAGATGGGTGCCGGTGCCGTAGGCGCTATCGCCATAGACCACCCCGCCAGCGGTCGGCTCACCCTCGTCTGGGGCCAGGTCGCCCAGGAGCGTCGGCGCGACCACGGCGTCCCCGGTGGCCGCCGGGCTCACCTCGGCCGCGCAGATGATCTCGCTGTCAGGGTCGACGGCCACATGCGCCTTGTAGCCGTCAAAGCCGTGCGCGGCGGTCTTGTGCCCGTGGCGGGCCTCGGGGTCGACGGTGGAGATGACCCGGTCGGGCGCGGTCCCCTCGAGGATCCGGAAGCGCCCGTCGCTGGTCTCCTCGATGTCTTGGCCGGTGACGGTGGCCAGCAACTCGGCCGCCCGCGCGACCCGCGGGTCCAGCCGTTGGCCGCGCAGGGCGTAGTGGGCCCGGTAGGCGTCGCGGACCAGCGCGTCCACCAGCTCCTCGCGGGCGGCGGGGTCGTCCCAGTCGCAGGGCGGCTTCCCAGGCGCGGCGTAGTCGTCGTCGCGGCGCAGCAGCCCCCGGACCTTGGCGGCCAGCGGTGGCGGGCAGGCCCGCAGCAGCCCCCGGATCGCCCCCCGGACCAAGGTCACGGTGTCCTGGGTGGCCACCGCGTCCTCCAAGGGCGTGGAGTCCAGCACCCGCCGCACCCCCACCAACCCCACCGCCCGGGCCAGCTCGCAGGTCACCCGGAAGATCCGGTCAGGGTCGGCCGACGCTCGCAACCGGGCGCGAAAGTCCACCAGCACCGTGGACGCAAACGACGCCGTCTCCTCTCCAGCCACCGCATCGGCCACCCCCGCGGCATACCGCCAGCGCGCGTCGAACGCGAACCGGTCGGCCGCCTCCCGATCGCTCAACCCCTCAAGCCGTTGCAGCACCATCACCACCGCCAGGATCGACGGCGGGATCGACCGCCGCCCGGTCGCCTGGAACAAGTCAGCGAACAGCTCTGGCGGGAACAGCCGCACCCGCTCCCGGGCCAGGAACCGATAGACCGACCCCACAGGCAGCGCTGCCTCGCACCAGCGAGCACCAACAGTGGGCACATCCGGGCGGCGCAACTGACGGCCGAGGGTCACAGCAGGTCCTCCAGGTCGGCGACGGGCGCCCGGAGTCTGCAAGCTCAGCAAGTCATGGACGAATCGGACACAAAGCAGCAGCCACCTAGACCCCACGCGGTTTCGCTCCTGGCTGGTCCAGGACTACCTGTTCCTGCTCGACTACGTGCGGCTGTTCGCCCTTG
>DATHIG010000020.1:0-16683 GCA_035490035.1 Actinomycetes bacterium | reverse complement strand
GCGGCCTCCCAGCGGAATGGGTCGAGCCGCCCAGCGGCACCGGGATCCCGGCGGAGTCGGCCGAGCCGCCCAGCGGCACCAGGATCCCGGCGGAGTCGGCCGAGCCGCCCAGCGGCACCGGGCCGGGAGTGATCACCCCTGACGGCTGCGCGGTCGAGCTCTACGCGCTGCTCCCTCCGGGCGGCGAACCGGAGATCGTGCACCGGGCGATCCCGGAGGGGGCCTCGATCCTGGAGCTGGGAGCCGGGACCGGGCGGATGACCCACCGGCTGCTCGACCTCGGCCATCGGGTGGTGGCGGTGGACGAGTCACCGGAGATGCTGGAGCGCATCGGTGGCGCCGAAACCGTGCAGGCCAGGATCCAGGCGCTCGACCTGCGACGGCGCTTCGACGCCGTGCTGCTCGCCTCGTTCATGGTCAACGTTCCCGACGACGGCCTGCGGCGGCGGTTCCTACAGACGTGCCGGCGCCACGTCGACGACGGCGGTAGCGTGCTCATCCAGCGCCACCAGCCGGCCTGGTTCGAGGAGGCCGCCGAGGGCGAGCGCACCGTCGGGGGGATCACCTACCGGCTGCGTGAGGTAGGCCGGCCGTCGCCGGGACTGCTCGCCGCCACCGTCGAGTACCAGGTGGAGGACAGAGCGTGGGCCCAGCGGTTCACCGCCCGCCGCCTGGACGACACCGAGCTGGCGGCCGCCCTGGCCGAGGCCGGCCTCGCCGTCGACGCCTACCTGACCGGCGACGGCTCCTGGGTCAGGGCCGTTCCGTCCGTCCGGGCAGACGGCCGATCTCCCAGGTAGGCCCGGGCGATCATGGTGACAACGTGGTAGACGGCGTCCTCGGCCGGGGCGAGCGGGCCGGGCTGGAAGTGGGGCGAGGCCATGCCACGCTGCACCGACTCGCAGGCCGCCCAGTCCTGGCGGTTGGTCCGGTCCCAGAAGTCGACCGCGTAGGACGGGTCGAAGCCGGGGCGCTCGGTCGCTTCCGGCGGGAAGTACCAGGTGCAGGTGACGTGGCTGGCACCGGGGCCGAGCGGGGTGACCAGGTGGGTCATCAGGTAGTCGGGATGCAGGCTGAGCAGGAGGTTGGGGAACAGGCCGAGGTAGGCGACGGTGCGCAGCCGCTCCCCGTCGAGACCCGGGAGGGGCACGCCGTCGCTGTGGCCATCCAGTGACATGGTGGCCGCGTGGTCCTTGAGGTCCATGGTGCCCCCGACCCAGGCGCCGTTCAGCTCGAAGTTGTCGCCGCTGGAGGGCGGGCTGACCTGGCACAGCTCGGGGTGGATGAGCGGGCAGTGGTAGCACTCGTGGTAGTTCTCGAGCACCACCTTCCAGTTGCAGGCCAGGTCGTAGGAATGGCTGGCCAGGGCGAGCAGCCGCTCGGGCTGGTAGGGGGCGACCAGGTCGTCGAGCGTCCCGACGTGCTCGGCGAACGGCGGGGCGTCGCCGGAGCCGTTGACGAACAGGAACCCGTGCCAGCGGACGAGCGGCAGCTCGACCAGCCCGTGCTCGGCCTGGTCGAAGCCTTCCAGGTCGCGGAACCCGGGGGCGCCCCGCAGGGTGCCGTCCAGGTCGTAGGTCCAGGCGTGGTAGGGGCAGAGCACGGTCCGCCTGGTGGTCCCCTCACCGACGCCCAGCAGCTCGTGGCCGCGGTGGCGGCAGGTGTTGGCGAACGCCCGAACCCCTCTGTCGACCCCCTTGACCAGCAGCACGCCAGCCCCGCCGACCCGAACCGCCCGCTGGGCGCCGGTCGCCTCAAGGTCGCCCTCGCGTCCGACGCAGGTCCAGGAGCCGGCGAAGAAGCGCTCCTGCTCGAACGCGAACACCCGCTGGGAGGTGTACGCGGCCCGCGGCAGCATGCGGCTCTGGCCGAAGGGCCGGAGCGCCGGCTCGAGGTCGACGGGGTCGAAAGGCGGGGCGGTGGCGTCCAGCATGGTCGGACCTCCAACCTACTTCAACTGACTCTTCAGTCAGTATAAGGGGAGAGGCTGCCCGGCGACCAGCCGGCCGATACACTTCGCCCGTGGCGCGGATCAAGGCGGACGTCCGCCGGGAGGAGATCCTCAGGGCGACCTGCCGTGAGGTGATCGCCCGCGGCTTCGCCAGCACCCGGGTCGGCGACGTCGCCGCCGCCCTCGGGGTCTCCACCGGCCTGGTGTTCTATCACTTCACCAACAAGGAGACGCTGCTCGGCGAGGCGTTCCGCTACGCCGCCGGCGAGGACCTGGACCGGCTGGCGGCAACGGCCGCCGGCGGCGGCAGCGCCGCCGAGCGGCTCGACCGGATCCTGCGCCTGTACTCCCCCGCCGGGTCGTCGGAGGCGTGGCTGCTCTGGATCGACGCCTGGGGCCAGGCACTGCGCAGCCCGGAGCTGGCCGAGGTGTCACGCCAGCTCGACCTGCGCTGGAAGCAGACCCTGGCCGCGGTGATCCGCGAGGGGATCGCCGCCGGCGAGTTCACCTGCCCCGACCCGGACGCCACCGCCTGGCGGCTCACCGCCCTGCTCGACGGCCTCGGGGTGCAGGTCGCCGTCCACCGCAGTGTGCCCGCCGGCCGGTTGGTGGACTGGGTACGGGCGGCGGCCGCCAGCGAGCTCGCCGTCGACCCGGCCGCCCTGGCCGGTGGCGCCGGCCGCCACCGGGCCGCGCGGCGCGCCTGAGCGGGTGGGCGCCTGGCGCAGCGGCGGCGGAAGATACCCCGGTTCCCGGACCGACCGTCAGGAGGACGCCGTGGCCATCCGAGTCCAGGTCGTGTTCGACGCGGCCGACCCTGAGCAGCTTGCCGCCTTCTGGGGGGAGGCGCTCGGCTACAAGGAAGAGGACCCGCCGGCAGGCTTCGCCAGCTGGCAGGCGTGGGCCGAGGCCAACGGCATCCCGAGCGGGGACTGGGGCAACTACGCCTCGCGGGTCGACCCCGACGGCGCCGGGCCGCGGCTGTTCTTCCAGCGCGTCCCCGAGCCCAAGACGGCCAAGAACCGGGTCCACCTCGATCTGGCCGTTGGCGGCGACCGTGGGACGCCGCCCGAGCAGCGCCGTTCCCGGGTCGAGGCCGCGGTCGAGCGCGCCGTCGCCGCCGGCGCCACCAAGCTGCGCGCCCACGACGAGCGCGACCAGCACTGGGTCGTCCTCCAGGACCCCGAGGGCAACGAGTTCTGCCTGTACTGAGCGTGGCGCCCGGCCAGCGGTTCGCGGCCAGCTGGCGCCGCTGGCTCGCGTCAGCGGGTCAAACGATCTCGGGCCTGCCGGACATAGACGAAGGTGGAGCCCTGGGTTCTCTGATTCGCTCCGGTAGGAGGTTGCCTGGCGATGACCGCGCGGGGGCGACTGCACCGCGCGCGGGGTCGATTCCGCACCGTCTTCGAGGACCTGCTTGCCCGCGACGACAGCGAACCGCCGGGGCGCGAGGCCTCGGAGGTCTCGACGACGTCTGTCTACTCCGTCCAGCCGCTGCCATGAGGCGGCCCACGACGACGCATGATTCGCGAAGGAGGATCATGAACGCATCTCCGAGTCTCCAGGCCCTACGGAGGGCCAATCCACGAGCCAAGGCCGGCTTCGCGCAGTCGGTCGAGGCGGCCGACGCGCTGCGCGCGCGGATCGTCACCACCGCCGCGGACGTCGCCATGGAGGCCGTCGCGCCAGGGCCACGCCCCGGGCATTCGTCTCCGCGGCGCCGGCTGGTGCGCATCTCCGCGGTCGGCGCGTCGCTCGCGGCCGCGGCTGCCATGGCCGCGGTCTTGACGGTCGGGTCGCCCGGGGTCGGCCCCGGCGTCGCCAACGCGGCCACTGCGGTCAAGCAGGCCGCGACCGTCACGGCGGCCTCCGCCGAGCGCTCTGGGACCGCCGTCGTCCGGATCACCCACGACGGCAACGTCTGGGCCGGGACCACGATCCGCTGGCACGACCGGGACCTGGCCGTCTCCCGTGACACCCCCCGGCGGCCCGGAGAGGCCGGGCCGAAGCTCCTCGTCGTCGACGGGACCCTCTACGGCATCGACCCGGCCGACGGCAACTGGGTCGTGCTCGGCAACCCGGAGAGCATCGACCCCGACAGCGGTACCACACCCGACGAGTACCTTGCCGCCGTGCAAGAGGACATCGGCGGCACCACCCTGCGCAGGATCACCGACGGCATGACCGGGCTGACCAGGCGCCAGCTCGACGACGGCTCCACCGTCTACAGCGGCACCGTAGCGGCCGGGCTGATCGCCAGGGAACTGGGCTTCAAGGAGGGCCAGTCGATCCGTGTGCTCCCGTTCGGCTACGTAGCCCACGACGAGGCGGCCAACCCGGCCGCTCCCCTCGGCGCGGCGGTGACCGTGGGCGCCGACGGCATCGTCCGCGACATCACCGTGACCTGGGGAACCGGCGCGTCGGCGTGGACGTACACGGTCGGCTACCGCAACCTCGGCGCGACCTCGGCTCCGGTCGCGCCCGCGAACGCCGCTACCCCTGAGAGACCGCTTGCGCGCCGCCAAGTCTCGGACAGGGCCTGGCAGCGGCAAGTAGGCAGCACACCCGGAGGGTCGACGATCAGACCAGGTAGTTGGCCTGCGGCGCTGGGCTGGTGAGGGCCGGACGGTCGACCGCGAACCGGCTGATGTCCAACTCGGTGCCGTCGTGCAGGGCCAGGTCGGCCAGGACCCGGCCGAGCAGGGGAGCGAACTTGAAGCCGTGGGCGGCGCCGAGCGCGACCAGCACCCGCCGGTGACCGGGGAGCGGGCCGAGCACCAGGTCGCGGTCCGGGGTCAGGGTGTACAGGCAGGTCGAGGTGTGGTCGTGGGCGCCGGCGGCGGCCGGCAGGCGGGCCTGGAGGAACCCGGCCAGGCGGGCGGAGGCGGCCCGGTCGGGGTCGAACCCGCGGGTGGCGGCGGTGACCTCGCGACCGCCGACGTCCTGGGCGACCTTGAGGGCGGCACCCGGCCAGACCGGGAACCCGTAGAAGCTCGGGTCGTCCATCCAGATCCAGACCGGGAACCGGCCGACCGCGAACGCCTCCGGGTCGGCCGGGCGGAAGTAGCTGAACTGCTCCTGGGTCACCACCAGCGGCAGCTCGACGCCGAGCTGGCCGAGCAGCCCGCCGGTCCAGGCGTCGGCACACAGCAGCAGCCGCCCGGCCCTGAAGGTGGTGCCGGCCGCGGCGACCTCGACCGAGGAGCCGAGGTCCCGGATGGCGGTGACCGGGGTCTGGTCGAGCAGGGTGGCGCCGTGGCCGGCGGCCAGCCGTTGCAGCAGCTCGGTGCCGCGGGCGGCCGGGACGATGCCGCCTTCGGCCTGCCACAGCCCACCGACGTCAGGCTCAAGGCGGAAGGCCGGCCAGCGGCCCATCACCTCGGCGGCGTCCAGCCACCGGTAGGGGACGCCGCCGGCCTCCAGGCTGCTCCGGTAGGGGCCGGGTGGGATGGCGGCCCCGGCCGGGAACAGGTCGAGGCCGCCGGTGACCACCACCAGCCGCTCCCCCGCCTCCCGTTCCAGCTCCGCCCAGGCCCGGTAGGCCAGGGCGGCCAGGCGCACGTACCCGGGCGTGTGGTAGGAGCGCCGGATGATGCGGGCGTGGTCGTGGGAGGCGCCCCGGCGGTGGCCGAGGGGGAACTGCTCCAGCCCCAGCACCCTGGCCCCGGCCCTGGCCAGCGCCCAGGCGGCGGCGCTGCCGAGCGCCCCCAACCCGACCACGATCGCGTCCCAGTCGCGCAGCCGGCGGTGGGCCACTTCGCCGGCCCGCCCCTGCCGGTCGGTCACCTCGCCGCTCCCGGCTCCCCGTCCGGCTCCCCGGCCCCCTGGAGCCGCTCCAGCAGGTAGCGGCGGATGTCGAGGCTCGGCTCCTCCATGGGCGCGAACCAGCCGCCGGTGTAGGCGCGGGAGGCCATGCCGCGCTGGACGCTCTCGCACATCGCCCAGTCCTGGCGGTTGATCAGGTCCCAGAAGTCGGCGGCGTCGGAGGGGTCGAAGCCGGGCGAGGCCAGCTCGTCGGGGTGGAACAGCAGCTCGCAGACGATGGTGGTCGCGGCCGGCCCGTGCGGCCACAGGGTGAAGGCGGCGACGTGGTCGGCCGACAGGCTCAGCATCAGGTTGGGGTAGACCAGCTCGCCCTTGTGGCGGGTGCGCTCGTCGGCGTCCAACCCAGGGAACGGCGCCCTGGTGGTCTGGCCGCTGGCCGTGAACGTCCAGGCGCCGTCCCGGTGCGGGATGCCCCGCTCCCAGTCCAGCCCGGCACCGCCGCGCTTGAACGCCGGCACGACCCGGCACAGCTCGGGGTGGACGCCGGCGCAGTGGTAGCACTCGTTGTAGTTCTCGGCGACCAGCTTCCAGTTGGCCCCCACGTTGTAGGCCAGGCGGCGCCCGACCCGCAGCGCATCCAGCGGGTAGCGGCGCAGCCGCTCCGGCACCGGGCCGAGCTGGTCGGCCAAGGGGACCGCCCCGGACGGGGTCAGGTGCAGGAACACGAACCCGCCCCAGGTCGCCGCCCCCACCGGGTGCAGGCCGAAGCTCGACGGGTCGAAGCCGTCGATCTCCTCGCTCCAGGGGGCGTGCAGCAGGTCGCCTTCGAGCCGGTAGGTCCAGGAGTGGTACGGGCAGCGCAGCGACCCGGACTTGCGGGCCGGGGCCGCCTGGGGATCGCCCGGCGGTGGCGGCCCGGTCGGCACCACCTGGGAGCCACGGTGCCGGCAGAGGTTGTAGTGGGCCCGCAGCTCCCCGGCCCTGGTGCGAACCAGCAGCACGCTCTCGCCGGCCACGTCGACCACCACCAGCGAGCCCGGCCGTTCGACCTGGTCAGCGCGCCCGGCGCAGAACCACTGCTGGTACAGGACCCGTTCCCGTTCGCGCTGGAAGCCCTCGTCGCTCAGGTACCAGGACGCGGGCAGGGCACGCTGCAGGCGCCGTTGGGGGGGTTCGAGGGGGAGCTCGCTCCCCCTCGAATCGGTCGGGCCGGCCGTCATGGCCTGCGAGCGCCCGAGCGTCGTCGGGCCAGGAGCCGCGGCAGCCGTCGTTCGGCCCGGCGCAGGTCCTTCTGGATCTGGCCGACCACGTTGCGGCCGGGGATGCCGGTCACCCCGCCGCCGCCGTGGGTGGCCGAGCCGGCCTGGTACAGGCCCCGGATCGGGCTGCGGTAGTCGGCGTAGCCGGCGGCCGGGCGGGTGTGGAACAGCTGGCTGGCCGACAGCTCGCCGTGGAAGATATTGCCGCCGACCAGGCCGTACTCGTGCTCCATCTGGTAGGGGCCGATCACCTGGCGGAACAGGATCGAGTCGGTGAAGCCGGGGGCGACCCGCTCCATGCGGGCCACCACCCGGTCGGCGACGGCCTCCAGCTCCTGGTCCATCGGCTTGCCGGCCCAGGTGTGCGGCACCCACTGGGTGAACATGGAGACGATGTGGTGGCCATCGGGGGCCAGGGTCCTGTCGAACACCGACGGGATGCAGATGTCGGCGAACGGCACCGCCGAGGGTCGGCCCATGGCCGCGTCCTGGAAGGCGCCCTCCATGTCGTCCAGGGACTCGGCCAGCACGATGGTGCCGCCGTGGATCTCCGGGTCGAAGCCGGGCCGGCAGGTGAACTGGGGCAGCCGGTCGACGGCCAGGTTGACCTTGACCGTGCCGCTGCGGGTCTTCCAGCGTTCGATGTCGGCCACGAAGTCGGCGGGCAGCTCGGCCCGGTCGACCTGCTCCAGGAAGGTGATCCTGGGGTGGGTGGCGGCCACCACCAGGTCGGCCGCCAGTTCCGCTCCGCCCTCCAGGACCACCCCGGTGACCCGCCCGTCCCTGGTTGCAATGCGGCGGACCGGGGTCGAGGTGCGGATCTCGGCCCCGAAGGAGCGGGCGGCGTCGGCCATCGCCCTGGTGACGCCGCCCATGCCGCCTTCGGCAAAGCCCCAGCTGCCGAGCTTGCCATCGCCGACGTCGCCGATGTGATGGTGGGCCATCACGTAGGCGGTGCCGGGGGCCCGTGGGCCGGCCCAGGTGCCGATGACGCCGCTGACCGCGTGCACGGCCTGCAGCTCGGGGGCCTCGAAGTACTCCTCCAGCAGGTCGGCGATGCTCAGGGTGAACAGCCGGGTGACGTCGGCCGCCTTGCGGGTGTCAAGGCCGCGCAGCCGCCACACCAGGCGGGCCTGCTCGGCCAGGTCGACCGGTCGCCGGGAGCCGAGCTTGGGCGGGATCGCGGACAGCAGCGGCCCGAGCACGTCGGCCAGGCCGGCCATCCAGGCGTCCCAGCGTTCCTGGGCGTCGGCGTCGCGGGGCGAGAACCTGGCGATCTCCTCCCGGCGCTCGGCCGGGTCGGTGGCCAGCTTCAGGGAGGTGCCGCGGGCGTGGGGGGCGAAGTAGGGGCCCTGGGGGTAGACCTTGTAGCCGTGGCGGTGCAGGTCCAGGTCGCGCACCAGCGCCGGCGGCATCAGGCTGACCACATACGACAGCGAGGTGACCTTGTAGTCGGGCCCGAACGGCTGCTCGGTGACGGCGGCGCCCCCGACCACCTCGCGGGCCTCGCAGACCAGCGTCCTGTGTCCCTGCCTGGCCAGATACGCGGCCGCTACCAGCCCGTTGTGCCCGCCTCCGACGACGATCGCGTCGTACCGCTCCATCCCGCGTTCACCTCCCGACCCGATCCGCCGGCGTGCCGGCCGAGCATCGGCACCGCACGACGACCGCGCCGCGCCTATTGCGGGCCTTCAGCGTGCGCGCCGCGGGTGCTCTGGCGGCGCTCCGCCTCCTTTTTAACTGATTCGTCAGTCAGGAAGCAAGCGGCATGATGCTCGGTCACGCCGCGCAGGATGGGCACGGCCTGGTTGCGGCAGCGGTCGTCCACCCCCGCCCGGGCGGCATCGCCGCTGGCCAGGGCCGGGCAGCGGGGATGGAAGCGGCAGCCGCCAGGCACCCGGGTCGGGTCGGGCGGCTCCCCGGTCAGGATCTGCGCCTCCAGGTGACGGACCTCGGGGATCACGCTCAGCAGGGCCCGGGTGTAGGGGTGGAGGGGCGCGGCCAGGACCGCCTCGGTCGGGCCCTGCTCGACGATCCGCCCGAGGTACATGACGGCCAGCCGGTCGGCGATGTTCCAGGCCAGGCCGAGGTCGTGGGTGACGACCAGGATCGAGAGGCCGAGGTCGCGGACCAGGCCGAGCAGCAGGGCGAGGATCTCGCCCCGCACCGAGGCGTCGAGGCTGGACACGGGCTCGTCGGCCACCAGGATGCTCGGCTGGAGCGCCAGCGCCCCCGCGATCACCACCCGCTGGCGCTGGCCGCCGGACAGCTCGTGCGGGTAGGCGAGGAAGAACCGGCGCGGCGGGCGCAGGCCGCTGCGGGCCAGGGCGTCGGCGACCAGCGTCTCCTCGTCGCCCTTGACGCCGTGGATGCGCAGCCCTTCGGCCACCGACTCGTACACCGACTGGCGCGGGTTCAGGGCCCCGGTCGGGTCCTGGAGGATGAGCTGGACCTCGCGGCGGTAGGGTTTGAGGGCGGACGTGCCGCGGCCGATCGGCTTGCCCTGGTACAGCACCTCGCCCTTGGTCGGCTGGACAAGGCCGAGGATCGAGCGGGCCAAGGTGGTCTTGCCGCAGCCGGACTCGCCGGCGAGGGCGACGATCTCGCCCGGCCGCACCTCCAGGTCGACCCCGTCCACCGCCCTGGCCGCAGCCCCCCGACCGCGCCGGGCCCCGAAGTGGACGTGCAGGTCCCGCACCTCCAGGATCGGCCCCTGGCCGGCCGTCGACGCGGTCGGAGACGGCTGGGTGGCGGTCACGGTGCGACCTCCGTTGGAGCGCCCCCGGTGACCGCCTCCGGCTGCCGGTCGCTGACGTGGACGCAGGCGGCCCGCCGGCCAGGGCCGGCCGGCCACAGCTCGACGTCCAGGGTCGGGCAGACCGGTACCGACACCGGGCAGCGGGGGTGGAACTCGCAGCCGCTCGGCAGGTCCCTCGGGTCGGGCGGGTCGCCGCCGAGCCCGTGCGGGTGCCGGCGCGAGGCGCGGTCGCCGATGGTCGGGAAGGCGTCGGCCAGGGCCTTGGTGTAGGGGTGGGCCGGCGCCTCGAACACCTTGGCCGCCGGCCCCTCCTCCACGATCCGGCCGGCGTACATGACCGCGATCCGCTCGCAGGTCGAGGCCAGCACCGACAGGTCGTGGGTGATCAGCAGCAGGGCGAGGCCGAGCTCGCGCCGCAGGTCCTCCAACAGGGCGAGCACCTGGGCCTGGACCATCACGTCCAGGGCGGTGGTCGGCTCGTCGGCGATCAGCAGCCGGGGCGAGCAGGCAAGGGCCATGGCGATCATCACCCGCTGGCGCTGGCCGCCGGACAGCTCGTGCGGGTAGCTGGCCGCCTGGCGGGCGGGCAGGCCGACCTGCTCCAGCAGCTCCCCCACCCTGATCGCGGTCGCCTGGTCGCTGACCCTGTCGTGCAGCTGGATGGCCTCGGCGATCTGCGCGCCGACCCGGCGGACCGGGTTGAGGGCGTGCATGGCGCCCTGGAACACGATCGCCGCCTCGGTCCAGCGCACCGCCCGCAGCCGGCCCGGCTTCATGGTCAGCACGTCCTCCCCCTCCAGCAGCACGCTGCCCGAGGTCCTGGTGCCTTGGGGCAGCAGGCGCAGCACGGCCGAGGCCATGGTCGACTTGCCGCAGCCCGACTCCCCGGCCAGGCCGAGCGTCTCCCCCGGGTCGAGGTCGAAGCTGACCCCGCGGACCGCCGGCAGGTCGCCGGCCCTCGTCGGATAGCTGACGGTCAGGTCGTGCACCTCCAGCAAGGGCATGGTCACCGCTCCCGCAGCCGTGGGTTGAGGACCGCCTCCAGCGCCTGCCCGCACATGGTGAAGGCCAGCACCACCAGCAGGATGGCCACCCCCGGCGGCACCAGGTACCACCAGGCGCCGATGGAGGCGGCTCCCTGGGTGAACGCGGCATCCAGCATCGACCCCCAGGAGACCCGCAGCGGGTCGCCCAGCCCCAGGAAGGCAAGGGTGGTCTCCGACAGGATGGCCACGGCCACGATCAGGACGGTGTTGGCGAAGATCAGCGGGACCACGTTGGGCAGGATGTGGCGGGTGATCAGGTGCCAGTCCCCGGCGCCGAGGGCCCGGGCCCGCTCGATGTAGGGCCGGGAGGTCACGGCAAGGGCCTGGGCGCGCACGATCCGGGCCGTGCCCGGCCAGGAGGTGATCCCGATCACGAAGGCGATGTTGGCCAGGGACGGGCCAAGCACGGTGGCCAGCACGATGGCCAGGGGCAGGAACGGGATGACCAGGAACCAGTCGGTGATGCGCATGAGGACCGAGTCGGTCCAGCGGCCGAAGTGGCCGGCGGCGATGCCCACCACCGAGCCGATCACCACCGAGATCACCGTGGCCAGGAACCCGACCAGCAGCGACACCCTGGAACCCCACAGGGTCAGGGCCAGCACCGAGCGGCCGCTCTCGTCGGTCCCGAGCGGGAACTCGGCGCTGGGCGGCGAGAGCGGGACGCCGGTGGCCCTGGTCACGTCCAGCTCGCTGCTGGAGATCAGCACCGGGGCGAGCACGGCCGCGGCGATGAACAGGACCAGGATGGCCAGCCCGACCATGCCGATCCGGCTGCGCCGGTACTCGCTCCAGGCCCTGGCGGCGGCCTGGCGCCGCCGCGCCCTGACGATCGCCCGCGGGCTCAGCTGCGGAGGGAGGCTCGGGGGCAGCGCCTCGACCGGCTCGGTGGCTGGCTGCTGGGTCATCAGCCGGTCCTCACGCGCGGGTCGAGGTAGGCGTACAGCAGGTCGGCGGCCACGTTGGCGACGATCACGGCCGCGCTGAACAGCAGGAACACCCCCTGCAGGAGCGGGTAGTCCGGGGTCCGCAGGGCCTCGTAGCTGAGCAGGCCAAGGCCGGGCCAGGAGAAGACCGTCTCGATGGTGATGGCGCCGGAGACCACGAAGCCGAGGTTGAGGAAGATCAGCGTGGTGGTCGGGAGCAGCGCGTTGGGCACGGCATGCCGGCGCAGCACCAGCGCGTCCCGCAGGCCCTTGGCCCTGGCCGTCACCAGGTAGTCCTCCCCCAGCTCGTCGAGCAGGGACGAGCGCATCACCAGCGCGTACTCGGCCAGGTAGGCCAGGGTGAGGGTGAGGCAGGGCAGGAACAGGTGCCTGGCCACGTCGAGGATCCCGGCCAGGCTGGCCAGCTCGGTGTCGGGGCTGGACAGCCCCCCGGTCGGGAACGGTCCCGGGAACGGGCCGACCCCGACCCCGAAGGCGATCAGCAGCAGGATGCCGAGCCAGAACTCGGGCATGGCGTACAGGGCCAGCGCCGACCCCAGCGACACCCGGTCGAACACGCTCCCCCGCCGCCACGCCCCCCTGATGCCGATCCACAGCCCGATGACCGTCGACAGCATGGTGGAGACGCCGAGCAGCAGCACTGTCGGCCAGATCCGCTGGGCGATCACCTCCGAGACCGGCCGGCGGAACTTGTAGGAGATGCCGAGGTCGCCGCGGAGGGTGTCGCGCACGTAGGTGGCGAACTGCTGGGGCAGCGGCTTGCCCAGCCCGAAGCTCTCGCGCAGGACCTGGACCTGCTCGGCCGGGACCAGCCGGTTGCGGGTGAGGTTCTTGGCCGGGTCGCCGGGCAGGACGCGGAACAGGAAGAAGTTGAACACCAGCACGAAGGCCAGGCTCAGCAGGGCCCCGACCAGCTTGCCGCCGAGCCGGCGATGGCCGACGGTGAGGCTGAAGCTCCGCGAGGCTGCGGTCGCCATCCGACCGTTGCCTTATTCGCGTTCGTCCTGGGACGACCTCCGCCGCATGGCCAGCAGCACGCCGGCCGCCCCGACCACGGCCACCCCGACCGCGATCGGCACCAGCGGCACCCCCGAGCCGCCGTCGTCGCTGCCGGCCGCCTGCGGGGTGGTGATGTTGCGGTAGCTGTAGGTGCCGTAGCCGAACAGCAGCACGCCGCCGGGGTCGGGCTGGGGCAGGAAGCCGGTGAAGCGGTCGCTACGGTAGGCCTGCAGCTCGTCGTAGTAGAAGGTCATGACGTAGGGCGCGTCCACGTAGAGCAGGCGCTGCATCTCCTTGACGATCTCGGCCCGCTTGGCCGGGTCGATGGTGACCTTCTGCTGCTCGTACAGCTTGTCGTAGGCGGGGTTGCAGTAGAAGCTGTCGGACAGGTTGGCGGTGATCTCGCCGCCCGACTTGTAGCTGCGCGACCCGCAGGTGAAGGTCGAGAGCTGGTAGTCGGGGTCGGGCTCGACCACCCAGCCCCACTCGAACATGTCGAACTCGCCCTGGCCGATGATCTCGGTGAGCCGGTTCTCCTCCACCACCTTGACCTCGGTGGCGATGCCGATGTCGCGCAGCCAGCCGGTGATGAACTGCACCGACTGCTGGGAGGTGTTGGACTCCTGCCTGGCGAACAGCCGGAAGCGCAGCGGCCGGCTGCCGTCGGGCATCTCCCTGACCTTGTCGCCGTTGCTGTCCTTGTAGCCGGCCTCCTCCAGCAGCCGGTTGGCCTCGGCCAGGTCGAAGTTGAAGGCCTCGCCGTCACCGGGCTGGAAGGCGAGGTCGGCGTACAGGGAGGGGATGACCCCGGTGGCCGGGGTGCCGTAGCCGCCGAGCACCCGGTCGACCAGCACCTTGCGGTCGACGGCGCGGGCGATGGCCTGCCTGACCCGCTTGTCCTTGAGGGCGGGGTGGCCGTCGCCGATCGCCTCGCCGGTGTCAAGGGCGGCGCCGGTGTTGAAGGCCAGCTCGTCGAAGCCGGAGTAGTCGGCGGCCACGGCGGTGATGCCCGCGGTGTCCTTGAGCGAGTTGAACGGGGCCGGGTCGAGGCCGTCGGCGAAGTCGATCTCGCCCTTCTTGAGCGCCTGGAGCTGGGCGTCGGCGTTGTTGAAGACCCGGTAGACGACCTGGTCGATCTTGGGGGCGCCGCCCCAGTACGACTTGTTGGCCGACAGGCGCACGAACTGGCCGGTGCTGCGCTCCTCGAGCACGAACGGCCCCGAGCCGACGGCGTTCTTCTCGTTGTCGAAGGTCGAGACCTCCTTGTCGTCGATGTCCTTCCAGATGTGCTCGGGCAGGATCGGCACGGCCAGCCGCAGCATGGTCGGGCTGGGCTGCTTGGTGGTCAACACCAGGGTGGCGTCGTCGGTGGCCTTGACGTCCTTGAGGTTGCCAACGTAGTTGCCGTAGTTGGTCTGCTCGAAGGTGCCGTTGAGGATCCGGTTGAAGGTGTAGGCGGCGTCCCGGGCCGTGACCGGCTTGCCATCTGACCACTTCACGCCCTGGCGGAGCTTGTAGGTCCAGGTGAGCTCGTCGTCGGAGACCGCCCAGGACTCGGCCAGACCGGGCACCGGCGAGAAGTCCTTCTGGCTGTAGCCGACCAGGTAGTCGTACATCAGCGCCCAGACCTCGTAGGTCTCGGCCAGGATGCCGATGAAGGGGTTGAGCGAGTCGACGTCGTTGACGATGCCGACCGTCAAGGTGAGGTTCCCTGTCGGCTGCTCCTGCGCGGTCACGCTCGGCGCCGCCGCCAGGGCCAGCAACGCGACCAGCGCCACCACCGCCCAGGCCCTCCGAACCCGCCCGGTCCCACCTGCTCTGCTGGTTGTGCCCACGCCCTGCCCCCTTGCGGGTTTCCACCACCGACACTGTTGACTGAACAGTCAGTAATTGAGAGTTGCGTTATTGTGCGATGCAACCCCGGGCAGAACAAGGGCCGCTGGGCCGGATCGTCGTGCTAGTACCGGTAGGAACCCTGGACCCGGACGGCCAGGCGGCGGGCGCATTCCTGGATCGAGCCGGCGAACGACGGATAGGTCTGGAACACCTGGGAGAGCTGGCTGGCCGTGAGCCGGTTGAAGCATGCCTCCGAGATCGGGGCGATCAGGTCGGAGGCGTAGCCGGCCACCACCGCCCCGCCGCAGATGGTCCCGGAGCCGGGTCGGGCCAGCAGCTTGACGAAGCCGTCGGGTCGGTTGCTCATCTTGGCCCGCGAGTTGCCGGCAAGGGGCAGGGTGTCGACCTCGACCTCGATCCCGGTCTCGGCCGCCCGCAGCTCCGACAGCCCCACGGTGGCGATCTGCGGGTCGGTGAAGATGGTCGCCGCCACCGCGTCCCAGCGCAGCGGGGAGACGGCCTGCCCGAGCAGGTGCCACATGGCGATCCGGCCCTGCATGGCCGCCACCGAGGCCAGCATCAGCTTGGCGGTGACGTCGCCGGCGGCGTAGATGCTGGGCACGGTGGTCCGGCTGACGCCGTCGACGATCACGGCGCCGCGCTCGTCGGTGGCGACGCCCACCTCGTCAAGGCCCAGCCCGTTGCTCTGGGGAACCTGGCCGATGGTGAGCAGCACGTGGCTGCCCTCGACGGTGCGGCCGTCGTCGAGGTGGACGACCCCGCGGTCGCCAACCCGCTCGACCTTGGCCGCCTTGGCCTTCTTGATCGTCTGCAGGCCCCGGCGCTCGAACACGTCCTCGATGGCCAGGGCGGCGTCCTCGTCCTGGGTCGGGAGGATGCGGTCGCGGCTGCAGACGAAGGTCACCTGGGCGCCGAAGCGCAGGAACGCGGTGGCGTACTCGGCCCCGGTGGAGCCGGCCCCGACCACCACCAGGTGCTCGGGGACCTTGCGCAGCCGGTAGACGTCCTGGCTGGAGAGGATGACCTCGCCGTCGGTGGGCGCGGCGTCCATCCGCCGTGGGTCGGACCCGGTGGCGAGCAGGATGGCGTCGCCCTCCAGCCGCTCGACGCCTCCCGCCCCGCCGGCAAGGCTCCCGCCGCCGGTCGGTCGAACCTCCACCGTGTGGGGTCCGACGACCCGCCCCCGGCCGAGCACCACCCGCACCCCGGCGGCCCGGACCCGCTTGCCGATGTCCTCGGACTGGGCGACGGCCAGGTCGCGGACCCGGGACATGATGGTCGGCAGGTCCACCTCGTAGCGGGGGACCTCCTGGCCCTGCATGCCCTCGAAGTGGACGCCGAGGCTGGGCGCCGTCTCCAGGGTGTTGAACGCCTGGGCCGAGGTCAGCAGGGTCTTGGACGGCACGCAGTCCCAGAGCACGCAGGCCCCGCCCAGCCCCTCGTCGTTGACGACGGTCACCTCGGCACCCAGGTCGGCCGCGACCAGGGCGGCCTCGTAGCCGCCCGGCCCACCCCCAACGATCACCACCCGCATGGGGTCGATGGTACCGACTCGGGACCGCTCCAGGACATCGAGGCCGCGATCGACCGGCGATGGTCGCGGGCTGCACCGGGTCCCGGACGCTCGAGCTGGACGGCCGGCGGGTCAGCTCACTCGTCTGAGGGCCGCCACCAGGGGGATGAAGACCCAGCAGGCCAGGCCCAGGCCGATCAGGTTGATCCGGCCGGCCCAGGGGGCTCGGACAGCGAAGGCGGCCAGCAGGAAGCAGAGGAAGGCGGCCAGGTACAGGATGAACTCGAGCGCGTCGGGCATGGCGCGGTTCCTTTCCGTCTGGGAAGACCGTGACCAGAGCGGGTAACCCGGTGGGAATGCGGATCAACCTCCGCAAAACGACGGAGATTGCCCAGCGCCACCCCCCTGGCGACAACCGAGCCTGCCCAGCGCCACACCTCGGGCAGACAGTCGAGCCTGCCCAGCGCCAGCGTCTGCTCTGGGGACGGAGCTGTCAGAAGGCGTCCGGGGGGCGGTAGGTACCGAAGACCTCCCGGAGGGTGTCGCAGACCTCGCCGACGGTGGCCAGCTGGCGCAGCGCCTCCCGCA
>DATHIG010000019.1:0-2715 GCA_035490035.1 Actinomycetes bacterium | reverse complement strand
ACGAAATACGTCGGCCCCGAGCAAACGGTTCGGCCCCGGGCCACGAACCTTGCACGACACAAGCAACCAGCCGGGTGACCAAGCGCCCCCGGTGGCTGCGTCAGGGCCCAGCGCCGCTTCCCGTCCCAGCCAGCTCGTGCCACCAGCCGAGGAGGTCTCGCCGTGCCGTCTTCTTCCGCACGCCCCGGTTCCCGCCGCCTGCTCAGCCTGGTCGGGATCGGCGTGGTCGGCCTCGCCGTCGGTGTCGGCGCCACCCTGGCCGTCGACCGGCTGCGAGAGCACGGGGACCGGGAAGCCTCGGTGCGGCGGCTCCAGCTCCCCGGTGGGAGGGCCGCGGCCGAACCGGCCGTGCCGGCGGCGGTCAGGGCCGCGGGACCGGTCCGGGCCGGCACCGCCACGGCCGCCGTGCAGCGGTTCCTGCAGGCCGGGGCCGACGGGGACTTCGCCACCGCCTACGGCCTGCTCAACCGGGCCGGCCAGCGGCGCTACCCGTCGCTCGCCCGCTGGACCAGGGCCCAGGCCGACCGCGACCAGGTCACCGGGGTCCGGGTCGGGGCCGAGCGCCGGGCCGGCGCCCGGACCGCCAGGGTCACCGTTGAGCTGACCCGCCCCGCCACCATCGACCCGTTCGCCGGTCTGGTCCCGGCGCGGACGGTCGAGGTGTGGCGGGCCAGCTCGCAGGACGGGAGCTGGCGGGTGGCCGCCGACCCGGTGTCGGTCAAGGCCGACCTGCCGAGCGACGACCGAGCCCCTGAGGCGGTGACCGCCTGGGTGCAGCGGCTGCTCGGCTGCGACCTCCAGGGCGCCGCCTCCCTCCAGGCCGGCGCCGAGCTGTACGGCCCGGCCGACCTGGCCGAGGCCCCGTGCAAGGAGCGGGGCCGGTGGACGGTGGCCGACCCGCAGAGCTTCGACGCCGCCGTCGAGCCGGAGGCCTACGTGGCCGCCTTCGGTCCCGAGGTCGCCTCCTGGGCCCGGCTGGTGCCGGTCCAGGGCCCACGCACCCGCTTCCACGTGGTCGTCGGCCCCCTTGGCGACGCCTGGCGCGTGCTCGGCACCGACCCTGTGCAGGCCCGCTGAGAGACATCCCAGGAGCGTAGATGTCAAGCAGCAAGCGCCTTGGAGTGATGCGACCACGCGGTGGCTTCGTCGTAGCGGGTGCGGGTCTTGAGGCAGCCGTGCAGGATGCCGACGAGCCGGTTGGCGAGTTGGCGCAGTGCGGCGTTGTTGGTGGCGCCGCGGGCGCGCAGCTGGTCGTAGTAGGCCCGGGCGCCGGGCGAGGCGTTCAGGGCGGCGAAGGCCTGGGTCATGAGCGCGTCGATGAGCCGGTCGTTGTGGACATACCGGGCGGCGACGATCTTGGTCTTGCCCGACGCGCGCGTGATCGGGCTGGTGCCGGCGTAATTCTTGCGGGCCTTGGCGCAGGCGTACCGGGCGGGGTCGTCGCCGAACTCTGCGAGCACCCGGGCACCGAGGACCGCTCCCAATCCAGGCTGGGAGGTGAGGATCTCAACGTCCGGGTGCCGACCAAAATGGGCCGCCACCTGCCCCTGCAAGATGGTGATCTGCTCGTCGAGGACCATCAGGACAGCGACCAGCGCACGGACCGAGGCGGCGTAGGCGGCGGTCACGACCTCGGGTTGGCCCAGGTGGTCGGCGCGCAGCACAGTCCAGATCCGCTCGGACTTGGCGGGGATGTCCCGGCGGCGGGCGCGTTTGAGCGCCGCGCTGATCTGCGCACGGGTCAGCGTCGCCGCCGATGCCGGGTCGGGGGCTTTGGCCAGCAGCTCCAGGGTGTCAGCGGCGTCCAGGTCCTCGAACGCTTCCACCGCGGCGGGGAAGTAGTCACGCAGCGCGTGGCGCAGCCGCTGGGTGTGCCTGGTGCGCTCCCAGATCAGCGTCTTGTGCGTTCGGGTCACCACCTTGACCGCCTCGCCCTGGGCGCTGTCACCGGCGACCGGGCGGAGCTGGTGGGCGTCGGTGCGGACCATGTCGGCCAGCACGTGCGCGTCGGCGGTGTCGCTCTTGGCGCCCGACACCGTGTGCCGCTCCCGGTAGCGGGCCGCCTGCAACGGGTTGACCGCGAACACCTGGTACCCGGCCGCGACCAACGCCGCGACCCACGGGCCCCGGTCGGTCTCGATCCCGACCAACACCTGGACGTCCTCGGCGTCCTCACCAGCCAGCTCACCAATGATCGCGTGCAGCCGTGCGATCCCCGCCACGCCCTCGGGCAGGCGCGCTCTGGCCAGCCGCCGGCCCGCAGCGTCCAGCACCTCCACGTCGTGATGGTCCTCAGCCCAGTCGTCTCCCACCAACAGCCGCACGTGGCCTCCCACCCTCGATCTGGACGTCCGTCAGCAGCCTGGCGGGAGTCGGTCGGCGACCTAATGAAGCAGTGCTCACGCCCAACCGGGCAGGCACGACATCCCAGCAGCGATCAACACTCCCGGCCAACCGGCAGAGCCACGATCTCTCATCAGGCCTCAAGGGCCAGGAGGACAAAGTGCTCACCTGCCGGCGGCTACCAGGCGCGAGTCTGCCGGATGGCGACTCACAACACTCATTAGGAGGACATCGCATGGCGAAGCTCGACGAGTTGAGCTGGGAGGAGGCGATGCGCCGCGGTCATGCGGCGCTGCTCGACTCCGAGCAGCTGTATGACGAGATCAACCAGTTGGAGGGACGCTCCAACACCGACATCGAGAAGCATCTGCG
>DATHIG010000018.1:0-2136 GCA_035490035.1 Actinomycetes bacterium | reverse complement strand
GCCGGGCTGGCCGCGGCCGCCGCCCTGGCCGACGCCGGGGTCGAGCCGCTGGTGCTCGAGGCCCGCGAGCGGGTCGGGGGGCGTGTCCACTCCCGGCGGCTGCACAACGGTGCGGTGGTCGAGCTCGGGGCCGAGTTCGTCGAGCACGAGCACCAGACGCTGGTCGCCACCGCCCGGCGCCTCGACCTGGCCATGGCCCCGACCGGCATGGCCTACGGCGACCGCGAGCCCCGCGGCGGCCTCGGCGTCGACCGGGCCACCCTGCTGGCCGAGGTGGACAAGCTGCGCCGGCTCCTGGCCGAGCAGCCGGACCGGTGGACCGCGCGGCCAGGCTCCGGTCCTTCCGGTCGGTCGGTGGCCGCGGTGCTGGAGGAGCTGCCGCTGCACCCGGGGGCGCGCCAGGCGATCGCCGCCCGGCTGCAGGTGTCGGCCGCCCAGCCGGTCGACCAGCTGGCCGCGGCGGTGCTGCAGCACGCCGGCTCGACCTTCTCGACCCGCGAGAGCATCCGGGTCGCCGGCGGCAACCAGCGGATCGCCCTGCGGCTGGCCGAACGGCTCCCTGGGGCCGTGCACCTGGGCGTCCCGGTCCAGGCGGTCGCCTGGTCGCAGCGCGGCGTGCGGGTGGCGGTGGCCGGCGCCGAGCTGGAGGCCGACGCCTGCGTGCTGGCCGTGCCCGCCCTGGTGACCGGCCGCATCCGTTTCGACCCGCCGCTGCCCGCCTGGAAGACCGAGGCCCTGGAGCGGGTCGTCTACGGCCACGCGGCCAAGCTGTTCGTGCCCCTGCGCCGGGTCCCGCCGCCGAGCGCCGTCCTCTCGGTCCCCGACCACTACTGGACCTGGACGGCCCGCGGCGCCGACGGCACCGTCCAGCCGGTGGTGAGCGCCTTCGCCGGCTCCTCCCCGGCCCTGGCCGGCATGGCCGTCACCGCCGGCCCGGCGACCTGGCTGGAACGGCTGCGGGCGCTGCGCCCCGACCTGGAGCTGGGCCGGGACGCGCTCCTTTCCACCTGGGACGACGACCCCTGGGCGCAGGCCGCCTACTCGACCCGCACCCCGGCCTTCCGCCCCGGCGACCCCGACCTGCTGGCCCGCCCCACCGGCCCCCTCCATTTCGCCGGCGAGCACACCGCCGGCCCCTGGTCGGGCCTCATGGAAGGCGCCCTGCGCAGCGGCCACCGCACCGCCGCCGAGCTGCTGGCCGAGGCCTGACCGGTCGGCCTGACCGTGGCGCAGGCGCTCCTGCTTCAGTGTTGCGAGGGGACGACCCGCTGGGGGGTGAGCACATAGACCAGGCGGCGTTCGGCGACCATGGCCGCCCGGTACTCCTCCAGGTCGTCGGGGTCGCGGCCGGTGGCCGCCCGGTACAGGCGCAGGTTGTCGTCGACGCGGTTGTCGCGGCGGGTCTCCACCGGCCCGCTGACGGTCAGCCACTCGCCCCAGAAGCCCTTGGTCAGCACCGTGAGGCTGGCGTACGGTCGGGCATCCAGGTACCGGGTGCGCGTCCGTCGATCGGTGCCCGAGCTCCACAGCCGCCCGTCGATCAGGGCACACAGCACCGGCACCGCGTGGGGCCGGCCGTGGTCGTCGACGGTCGACATCACGGCGCTGTGGTTGGCCTGGAGGAAGGCTCGCTGCTGCTCGGACAGGACCTCGGCCATGCTGCTCCTCCGCGGTCGGTCGGAGACGCCGGCGGTGGCGCCCTGGCGGCTGGGGAACGGTTACTGTACCCGGCCGGGATGGGTCCGCCAGCCGAGCCCGGCCGCGGCCAGGTCGCGCCAGAAGCCAGGGTAGGTCTTGGCGACGCATCCGGGATCCTCGAGCACGACGCCGGGCACGCGGGCGGCGACCGCGGCCAGGGCCATGGCCAGGCGGTGATCGCCGTAGGTGGCGAGCCGAGCCGGGCGCAGCCCCTCGGGGCCGGCGCCGCGCACCACCAGCCCGCCGGCCAGCTCCTGGACGGCAACGCCGAGCTTGGCCAGCTCGGCGGCGAGGGCGGCCAGGCGGTCGGTCTCGTGGCCGCGGGTGACCGCGGCCCCGCGGATGCGGGAGGTGCCCTTGGCCAGCGCGGCCAGGGCGGCGACGGTGGTGACCTGGTCGGGCATGGCGGCCAGGTCGGCGTCGACCGGGTCAAGGGCC
>DATHIG010000017.1:0-7603 GCA_035490035.1 Actinomycetes bacterium | reverse complement strand
CGACGGGTACGTGAACCGCTACCTGCTCACCTCCCGGGTGCCGCCAGCGGGCACGGTCTGCCAGCCCGACGTGGTGCCGTTCGCCGAGGCGGCGCCGCCGGCGCAGACGCTGCGGGCCGCGGGCCCGTCCAGCCGGGCCGCGGTCATCCCGCCGATGATCAGGCGGCTGATGGACAGCTGACCACCCGCGCGGCGGCCCCGTTCCGCACCCGGCGTAGGCTTGCTCCATGCCTCGCCGGGTGAGGGACGGACCGCTGCCGGTCGGCGGCCGCACCGTGCAGCTGTCCAGTGTCGGCAAGCCGTTCTTCCCCGACGCCGGCCTGACCAAAGGCGACCTGATCGCCCACTACCGCGACGTCGCCGAGGTCATGCTCCCCCACCTGCGCGGCCGGCCGCTCAACCTGCAGCGGTTCCCCAACGGCGTCAAGGGCCACGGGTTCTGGCAGCAGGGCGCCTCCGACCACTTCCCGGACTGGGTGCGGACCGTCACCGTCGACCGGCGGGGCCGCGGCGGGACCGTCGACCATGTCGTCTGCGACGACGCCGCCAGCCTGGTCTACCTGGCCAACCTGGCGACCGTCACCTTCCACGCCTGGACCTCGCGGGTCGACCACCTGGCCCGACCCGACATGGTGATCGTCGATCTCGATCCCGACCCCGACCAGGGCCTCGAGGTGGTGCGGGCCGCGGCCAGGGCGGTGAAGGCGGCCTGCCAGGAGGTCGGCCTGGTCCCGTTCGTGCAGACCTCGGGCTCGCGCGGCTACCACGTGGTCGTGCCGCTGGAGCCCGGGCCGGACGTCGAGGTGGTGAAGGTGTTCGCCGGCGAGCTGGCCGCCCTGGTCGCCGCCCGCGACCCGGAGCGGCTCAGCGTCGAGTGGCGCAAGGCCAAGCGGCGGGGGCGGCTGCTGCTGGACACCGCCCGCAACGGCTACGCCCAGACGGTTGTCGTCCCCTACTCGGTGCGGCCTCGGCCCCAGGCGCCGGTCGCCACCCCGATCGACTGGGCCGAGCTCGGCCGGGTCGAGCCGGGCTCCTACACCATCGCCAACCTGCGCCGCCGTCTGGCCCGCAAGCCCGACCCGTGGGCCGCCATGGCCGACAACGCCGTCCCCTTCGATCCGGCCAGGGCCCGCCTGGACGAGCTGCTGGCCGAGCGTGGTTCCTAGGCCTGGCGCAGGCGCCGGTAGCGCCTGACCAGGCTGTTGGTGGAGCTGTCGTGGCCCAGGTCGGGGGAGGCCGCCGGGTCGAGCTCGGCGGCGATGCGGGTGGCCAGCACCTTGCCCAGCTCAACACCCCACTGGTCGAACGAGTTGACGTCCCAGATGACCCCCTGGGTGAACACCTTGTGCTCGTAGAGGGCGGTCAGCTGCCCGAGCACCGCCGGGGTGAGCTCCGGAGTGAGAATGGTGCTGGTCGGGCGGTTGCCTGGGAAGGTCCGGTGGGGGGCGAGGTCGGGGGCGACCCCCTCGGCCTCCACCTGCTCCCTGGACTTGCCGAAGGCCAGCGCCTCGGTCTGGGCGAAGAAGTTGGCCATCAGCAGGTCGTGGTGGCCGCCGACCTCCTCGGCCGGCCGGCACACGCCGATGAAGTCGCACGGGACCAGCCTGGTCCCCTGGTGGATCAGCTGGTAGAAGGCGTGCTGACCGTTGGTCCCCGGCTGGCCCCAGACCACCGGGCCGGTCGGCATGGCCACCGGCTCGCCCGCCAGGGTCACCGACTTGCCGTTGGACTCCATGTCCAGCTGCTGCAGGTAGGCCGGGAAGCGGGCCAGGTACTGGCTGTAGGGGAGCACGGCGTGGGTCTCGGCGCCGAAGAAGTCGATGTACCACACGCCGAGCAGCCCCAGCAGCACGGGCAGGTTGCGCTCCAGCGGCGCGGTCCGGAAGTGCTCGTCCATGGCGTGGAAGCCGGCCAGCAGCTGGTCGAACCGGTCCGGCCCGATCGCCACCATCAGCGACAGCCCGATCGCCGACGGGTAGGAGTACCGCCCGCCGACCCAGTCCCAGAACTCGAACATGTTGGCCGGGTCGATCCCGAACTCGGCCACCTTGGCGGCGTTGGTGGACACGGCGACGAAGTGGCGCCCGACCGCGGCCTGGTCGCCGAGGGCGTCCAGCAGCCACGCTCTCGCCGTGCGGGCGTTGGTCAGGGTCTCGATGGTGGTGAAGGTCTTGGAGCAGACGATGAACAGCGTCTCGGCCGGGTCCAGGTCGCGGGTCGCCTCGGCGATGTCGGCCCCGTCGACGTTGGAGACGAACCGGAACGTCCGCGACCGGTCGCTCCAGGCACGCAGGGCCTCATAGGCCATCGCCGGGCCAAGGTCCGAGCCGCCGATCCCGAGGTTGACGACGTTGCGGATGGGCCGGCCGGTGTGGCCGAGCCAGCGGCCGGAGCGGACCTCCTCGGCGAAGCCGCGCATCCTGGCCAGCACGGCGTGGACCTCGGGCACGACGTCGTGGCCGTCGACCAGGATCGAGCTGCCCTCTGGGGCGCGCAGGGCGACATGCAGCACCGCCCGGTCCTCGGTGACGTTGATCCGCTCGCCCGCGAACATGGCGGCGATCCGCTCCCGCAGCCCGGCCCGCTCGGCCAGCGCCACCAGCAGCCGGACCGTCTCGGCGGTCACCCGGTTCTTGGACCAGTCCAGGTACAGGTCGCCGGCCTCGCAGGTCAGGGCCTCGCCCCTGCCCGGGTCGGCGGCGAACAGGTCGCGCAGGTGGGTGTCCTTGAGCTCCTGATGGTGCCGCTGGAGCGCCTGCCACTCGGGGGTCTGGTCGATGCGGGCGGAATGCTCGGCCATCACGCTCGGCTCCTCGGTCGGGGCGGGGGCAATCAAAGGTATCGCGTGGGGACAAGACCGGCCGAGCGGCCCGTCAGAGCGGGTAGTCGCGGACCTCGTCCAGGACCGCGTCGCCGCCGACCTCGGCGGTGCCGTCGGGCCCAGGCCGGGCCTGCAGCAGGGAGCCGGCGCCCTGGCGGATGGTCAGCGGCCGGCCGAGCCGGCTGACCAGCCGGACCGCGGCCGCGCCGGTCGCCTCGTCCTCGGCGATGCCGAACCGGGGCGCGAACACCCTGGCCCTGACCCGACCGGCCGCCTCGTCCTCCCATGCCCAGCAGTCGACGAAGTCGAGGCCGTCGGGGGCGGCGGCCAGGGCGTCCACCTCCCCCGGCCCGTTCATCTGGCGGAAGGCCATCTCCGGGGCCCACTCGGGCCGGCCCCGGATCCAGGTCGCCCCGCCGCCGTCCACCCAGGTCGGCACCTCGCCGGCCGGTGGCCGCAGCGCCGGGACCGGGGCGCGTTGGTGGGCCAGCAGCCAGCTGGTGCCGACCAGCGGGTGCCCGGCGAACGGCAGCTCGGCGGCCGGGGTGAAGATCGCCACCTGGCCGGCCGGCCGGTCGAGCACGAACACGGTCTCGCTGAAGCCGAGGTCGGCGGCGATCCCCTGGCGCCGGCCGGCCGGGACGGCCGCGCCGTCCAGGAACACCCCGAGCGGGTTGCCGCCGCTCCCGTCCGGGGCGACGAAGACGCGCAGCACGTGCAGGTCGGCCATGGGGCAAGGCTACCGCAGCCGGCTCGGCGTCACGCCTGGGGTGGGTCCCTGGACCGATCCGGTGGACAATGCAAGGGTTGGCGAACAGGGAGGTGACGCGTGGGCGGATTCGTGTCGCGGGGGTTCAGGCGACGGCGGCCGGCCGGGCCCGAGCAGGCCGCCAAGCTCCCGCCCGGCCAGTACGCCGAGACGGGGTTCCCGGTGCTCACCGCCGGGCCGACGCCGCGGGTCGACCTGGCCGAGTGGCGGCTGAAGGTCGAGGGGCTGGTCAGGAACCCGATGCAGTGGACCTGGGAGGAGATCATGGCCCTGCCACGGTCGAGCTTCGAGGGCGACATCCACTGCGTGACCAAATGGAGCAAGCTCGGCACCGCCTTCGCCGGGGTGTCGGTCGACACCCTGCTGGAAGCGGTCGACCCCCTCCCCGAGGCCAGCCACGTGGTCGCCTTCTGCTACGGCGGCTATACCACCAACCTCCCCCTCGACGACCTCCGGGGCGGCAAGGCGTGGGTGGTCTGGGAGCACGAGGGGGAGCCGCTGCCGGCCGAGCACGGCGGGCCGGCCAGGCTGCTGGTGCCCCACCTGTACCTGTGGAAGAGCGCCAAGTGGCTGAACGGGCTGCGGCTGCTCGACCACGACGCACCCGGCTTCTGGGAGTCGCTCGGCTACCACAACCGCGGCGACCCGTGGCGGGAGGAGCGATATTGGGGCGACTGAGCTGGCGGCTGGCCAAGGTCGCCGAGGTCAGGCCGGAGACGCCCAGGGTGGTCACCATCGCCCTTGACGTGCCCGGCTGGGACGGTCACCTGCCCGGCCAGCACCTCGACGTCCGGCTCACCGCCGAGGACGGCTACCAGGCCGAGCGGAGCTACTCGATCGCCTCGGCGCCGGACGGCGCGCGGGTCGAGCTGGCCGTCGAGCGCCTCGACGACGGCGAGGTCTCACCCTACCTGGCCGGCGAGCTCCGCCAGGGCGACCAGCTGGAGCTGCGCGGGCCGGTCGGCGGCTACTTCGTCTGGGAGCCGAGCCGGGGCGGGCCGCTGCTGCTGGTCGCCGGCGGGTCGGGGGTGGTGCCGCTGATGGCCATGCTGCGCCACCGGGCGGCCTCCGGGAGCCAGGTCCCGGCCCGGCTGCTGTTCTCCTCCCGCTCCCTTGACGAGGTGATCTTCCGCGAGGAGCTGGAGCGGCTGGAGGCCGCCGACGACGGGCTGACCGTGACCCACACCCTGACCAGGGCCCAGCCTCCCGGCTGGGCCGGCTACGCCAGGCGCATCGACGCGGTCATGCTGGAGGAGGTCGGCTGGCGGCCCGGCGAGCGGCCGCTGGCCTTCGTCTGCGGCCCGACCCGCCTGGTCGAGGCGGTCGCCGGCGACCTGGTCGCGCTCGGCCACGACCCGCACCGGGTCAGGACCGAGCGCTTCGGACCGACGGGGGTGCCATGACAATGGACGAGACCGACCTTCGCCTCGACGGCAACGCCGTGGCCGGGATGCTGGCCGAGGTGTTCCGCTTCGACATGACCGTCGAATGGGGCGGCTGCGCCGGCTGCGGGGCCAGCAACCAGCTCGGCGCCCTCCACGTGTACGCCCACGGCATGGGGGCGGTGCTCTGCTGCCCCAGCTGCGGCCAGCACCTGCTCCGCGTCGCCCGCGGCGAGGGCCGCTGGTGGCTGGACCTGCGCGGCCTGGCCTGGCTGCAGCTGGACGAGCAGGCCCGGGTGGCCGACTGATGGTCCTGCGGTTCGGCGTGCTCGGCACCGGCTACTGGGCCCAGGAGGCGCACGCGGCGGCCCTTGCCGGCCACGACGACGCCGAGCTGGTCGGCGTGTGGGGTCGCGACCCCGCCAAGACCGACGCGGTCGCGCGGCGGTTCGGCATCCGTGGCTTCGCCGACCTCGACCAGCTCCTGGACGCCGTCGACGCGGTCGCGGTCGCCGTGCCGCCGGACGTGCAGGCGGCTCTGGCGGTGCGGGCCGCGGCCGCCGGCCGCCATCTGCTGCTCGACAAGCCGCTGGCCCTGTCCCTGGAGGACGCCGAGCGGGTGGTCGACGCGGTGGAGGCAAGCCAGGTGGCGTCGCTGATCTTCTTCACCCTGCGGTTCCTCCCCGAGGTCGCCCCGTGGGTGCGGGAGGCGCAGGACGCCGGGGACTGGCACGGCGGCGGCGGCGCCTGGCTCGGTTCGATCTTCGAGCCCGGCAGCCCGTTCGCCGACTCGCCCTGGCGGCGGCGCAAGGGCGCCCTGTGGGACCTCGGCCCGCACCTGCTCTCCCTCGCCGTTCCCGTGCTCGGCCCGGTCGAGCGGGTGGCCGCCGGGACAGGCCTCGGCGACACCGTCCACCTGGTCCTCGGGCATGCGGGCGGCGCGTCGAGCACGCTGGCGTTGAGCCAGACCGTGCCGCCGGCCGCGGGCGCGATCGACTTCGCGGTCTACGGGCCGCGGGGCCGTTCGGCGGTGCCGGCCTTCGAGCTCGCCCACCGGGTGGCGTTGGCCGAGGCGATCCGGCAGTTCGCCGCCGGGGTCGCGGCCGGCAGGACCGCGCATCCGTGCGACGTCCGCCTGGGACGCCACACCGTGGCCGTCCTGGACGCCGCCGAGCGGTTCCTGGCCGCCGGCGTCGAGGAGCGCACGGCCAGGATCGCCACGTAGGAGTGCCTGATGACCTGGGGCGTCGATGACGCGATCCTGATCCCGCGCTGGCCGAGCAGGACGACCCGACTCAGGCGTCCTCGACCCGGATGGTGAAGCGGGCGGTGAAGGTGTCGCCCGGGGCGACCAGGGGGGAGGTGCCGGCCGCCAGGGCGCCGGTCGGGCCGGTCATCGGCTCCAGGCAGACGAACCCGGCCTCCGGTGGCGCGAACACCTGCGCGTGACCGTAGCCGTCGCCATAGTCGACCAGCAGCCGGCGGCCCGCCGCCTCCAGGCCGAGCCTCCGATCCGGGTCGCCGCCCAGCGCGTACAGATCGTCGTAGGTGCGGTCGCCGACCGGGTCGGCCTCGGCCGCCTCGTCCGCGGCCCGTCCGGTTGGCAGCCCCCGGCGGTCCAGCTCCAGGTGCCGCCGCGAAGGCAGCAGCAGCCGCCAGTCGGCCCGCGGGGCGCCGGGCAACTGGAGATACGGGTGCCAGCCGAAGGCGACCGGCACCGGCCGCTCGCCGGTCGGCCGCAGCCTGGTCGCCACCTCCAGTGACGCCCCCTGCAGGGTCGCCGCGACGGCCAGCTCGTGCGGGAACGGGAACGCGGCCTGCAGCCGCGGCCAGGCGCCATAGTCGAAGCTGGCCGCCAGCACCGCCCGGTCGCCGTCGTCGGCGGCCAGCCGCTCCAGCCGCCAGCCGGGGTGGGCGGTCAGGGTGCCGTGGATCGGCAGCCCGGCCGGGTCGGTGTGCAGGTCCAGGCCGTCCAGTGACACCTCGACCCCGGCCGCGCGGTAGCGGCGGCCGGGCAGCCGGTTGGCCCAGGGAGCCAGGATGGGCAGGCCGGTGACATGCCCCGCCCGGTAGCCGGCCACCCCCCCGGGCAGCGTCAGCAGCTCCTCGCCCCGGTGGCGCAGGCTGGCGCCGAGCAGCCCCAGCCCCGGCAGGAAGGTGGCTTCCAGCTCGCCGGCGGCCAGGGTGACGGCCGGCTCACCATCGACGTCGCCCACCCGGATCGATGCCGCCCGGACCGACCCCCGCTCACTCACCGGTGGGGACCTCCTCATGGCCGCCGAACTCCTTGCGCATCGCCGACAGCAGCTTCTCGGCGAAATCGGCCTCCCCGCGGGAGGAGAACCGCTCGTACAGGGCGGTGGTGAGCACGTGGGCGGGCACGCCCGTCTCCACCGCCGCCGCCACCGTCCAGCGACCCTCACCCGAGTCCGACACCCGGCCGCTGAACCCGGCCACCTCGGGGTCCTCGAGCAGGGCGTGGGCGGTCAGGTCGAGCAGCCACGACCCGATCACGCTGCCCCGGCGCCACACCTCGGCGACGGCGGCGACGTCGAAGTCGTAGCGGTAGTAGGAGGGGTCGCGCAGCGGCGCCGACTCGGCGCTGTTCTGCTCCTGGCGCTTGCCGACGTT
>DATHIG010000016.1:0-5754 GCA_035490035.1 Actinomycetes bacterium | reverse complement strand
CGGGGCGTTCCCCAACCCGGCCAACCTGACCCTCGACAACCTGCGCGACATCGACCAGGCCATCAACCTGCCCCGCACCCTGCTCAACTCCGGCATCTTCACCGGCGGAGCGCTGCTCGCCACGCTGGTGTTCGGCCTGCTGGCCGGCTACGCGCTGGCCAGATTGGAGTTCCGCGGCAAGGGCATGGTCTTCAACGCCATGCTGCTGATCCTGCTCCTGCCCTTCCAGCTGCTGATGGTCCCGCTGTATGTGATGATCGTCCGCGGTTACCTGCTCGGCGACACCTACCTGGGCATGATCCTGCCGTACGCGGTCAATGCCACCGCGGTGTTCATCTTCCGCCAGTTCTTCCTCCAGCTGCCCAAGGAGCTGTTCGAGTCGGCCCGCCTTGACGGCGCCTCCGAGCTGAAGATCCTCACCCGCATCGCGATCCCGCTGGCCAAGCCGGCCATCCTCACCGCGGTGATCGTCACCTTCATCGGCCCCTGGAACGAGTTCCTCTGGCCGTTCCTGGTCACCAAGCAACTCGCCCTGCAGCCGCTGGCCGTCGCCCTGGCCAACTTCATCTCCAACGTCGCCGCCCGCCAGGCCAACCCGTTCGGGGCCATCCTGGCCGGCGCGGTGGTGCTGGCGGTGCCGGCGGTGGTGCTGTTCCTGGTGTTCCAGCGGCGCTTCCAGGCCAGCAACCTGGGGTCGGCAATCAAGGGATGACAATGACCACGGACCCATTCGCGGCGGCGGGCTGGACGGTCCGCCGCCTCGGCGTGGTCATGGCGCCCGACCCGGACGACCCCCGCGAGGCCTGGGGGGTGTGCAACCCGGCCTGCGCCCGCGGTCCCGACGGGGAGCTCTACCTGTTCCCCCGCCTGGTCGCCGAGCACAACGTTTCCCGGGTCGGGGTCGCCAGGGTCCGATTCGGCGACGGCACGCCCGTCGGGGTCGAGCGGCTCGGGGTGGCCCTGGAGCCCGACGAGCTGTGGGAGCGGCACCGCGGCGGCGGCGGGGTCGAGGACCCGCGCATCACGTCGGTGCCAGCCCTCGGCTGCTGGGTGATGACCTACACCGCCGTTGGCCCGCTGGGGCCGCGCATCGCCCTGGCCGCCTCGACCGACCTCGAGCACTGGGAGCGGCTCGGTCCGGTCGGCTTCGCCTACGACCCGGCCGTCCGCGCCGACCTCAACCTGTACCCGAACAAGGACGCGCTGCTGTTCCCCGAGCCGGTGCCCGGCCCCGACGGGGAGCCGGCATTCGCCATGCTGCACCGGCCCATGTGGGACCTGTCATGGTCCAACCCGGCCGAGGGGGAGGCCCCGCCGCCCGGCCTGCCCGACCCGCGTCCCGGCATCTGGGTGTCGTACACCCCGGCCAAGGACGTCCTGGCCGACCCCGTCCACCTGACCCGTCTGCGCGACCACCGGCTGGTCGCCCTGCCCGAGCGGCCCTGGGAGTCGGCCAAGCTCGGCGGCGGCACCCCGCCGCTGCGCCTCCCCGAAGGCTGGCTGGTCCTGCACCACGGGGTGGCCGGCCGCCTGGAGCCAGGCCGGGTCGACCACCAGCAGGCGGTCCGCTACACCGCCGGGGCCATGCTGCTCGACCCGGACGACGTGGCCCGGGTGGTGGCCCGGTCGACCGAGCCGCTGCTGGAACCGGAGCTGGCCTCCGAGCGCGAGGGTGTCGTCGCCAACGTGGTCTTCCCCACCGCCATCGACCCCCGTGGCGACGGCGTCGCCGACGTCTACTACGGCATGGCCGACACCCGCATCGGCGCCTTCCGCCTCACCATGCCCCCGCTCCCCCGCCGGTGACCCCGCCGACCCGCCCGGCCTGGCCGACGCCATGGTCGGAGGTGAACCGGGCCGTTGAGCGCCTGCTGCACGGGGTGGGCGACGCCCTCACCGACGAGCTGGTCGGCCTGTACCTGCACGGCTCGCTGGCGCTCGGCGACTTCTTCCCGCCGTCCAGCGACATCGACTTCCTGGTCGCCACCGCCCGGCCGCTGCCGGAGCCTGCCTTCGAGCGCCTTGGCGCACTGCACGCGGCGCTCAAGGCCGACGGCGGCTGGACGGCCAGGCTGGAGGGCCTGTACCTGCCGCCGGACGCCCTGCGCCGCCATGACCCGGCCGGCGGGCGGCAGCCGACCGTCGGGTCGGACTGGGACTTCGGGCTCGGTCCGACGGGCCCGACCTGGGTGCTGGACCGCTGGGTGGCCCGCGAGCACGGGCTGGTGGTCGCCGGCCCCGACCCGCGGGACCTGATCGACCCGATCGGCGCCGACGAGCTGCGGGCCGCGGTGGCGGCCTCGATGCTGGGGTACTGGACCGAGCGGGTCCGGGACCCGGCGTGGCTGCGGCCACGCTGCTACCAGGCGTTCGCCGTCCTGACCATGTGCCGGGACCTGTACTGCCTCGAGCACGGCGAGCTGGTCTCCAAGCCGGTGGCGGCCGCCTGGGCGGGCGCACGCCTTGAGCCGCCGTGGCCGGCCATGGTCGATCGAGCGCTGGCCTGGCGATCCGACCAGCGTCCCGACGACCAGCACCTGCCCGAGACGCTCCGGTTCGTGGCCAACGCGGTCGAGCTGGCCCGCAGGGCCGGCTGAGCGGCGCCGGCTGCGCCCGGTTCAGCGGCCGGGGACGCCTTCGGCCAGCCCGAGCAGGACACCGTCGAGGATGTCGGTCTCGCTGGCGATCACCTGCTGGACCCGGAACGCCTGGACGAGCTCGTCGAGCAGGAGCGCCCCGGCGGCGATCACGTCCTCCCTGCCCTCGGCCATCACCGGCACGGTGGCCCGCTCGGCGACGGTCATGGCGGCCAGCTTCTCGGCGGTGGCGGCGATGTCGGGCGCGCCGAGCGCCGCCAGGTGGATCCGGCGCGGGTCGTAGGCCTCCAGCCCGAGCGCGATCGCGGTGACCGTGGTCACCGTGCCCGCGACCCCGACGACCCGCTCGGCCCGGCCCGGGTCGAGCACGCCCCCCACCCGCGCCAGGTGGGTGGCCACGTCGGCCCGGAGCGCGGCCACCTCGGTCCCGGCCGGCGGGTCGCTGTGCAGGTGGCGCTCGAACAACCGGACGCAGCCGATGTCGAGCGAGACCATCGCCTCGGCGTCGGGACCGCTCCCCAGGATCAGCTCGGTGGATCCGCCGCCGATGTCGACCACCAGCGTCGGCTGGTCGCCGAGGAGGTCGGAGGTGGCGCCGCGGTAGGCGGCGGCGGCCTCGGCCTGGCCGGTCAGCACCTCGGCCTCGACCCCGAGCAGGTCGCGCACGCCGTCCAGGAACGCCTGCCGGTCGGCGGCGTCCCTGGTCGCGCTGGTCGCCACCAGCCGGCGGCGCTCCACCCCAAGCCGCCGGCAGGTGTCGGCGTAGGCCGCGAGCACGTCCAGGGTGCGCCGCAGCGCCGCCGGGTCGAAGCGCCCTGTCCGGTCGACACCCTTGCCGAGCCGGGTGATGACCATCTCGCGGGCGTGCTCGGTGGTGATCACGCCGTCGGTGACGTCGGCCACCAGCAGGCGGGTGGAGTTGGTGCCAACGTCCAGGGCGGCCAGGCGCACCGCCTCAGGGCTCCAGGGGCGGTTCCCGAGCCGGGTCGACGCAGGGCCCGGGGCAGTCGACCGGGTCGACGGCCTGGCTGACGATGCGGCCGACCGGGTCGGCGCCGGTGGCGACCTGGTGGGCATAGAGGGCGTGCAGGCACTTGACCCGCCCAGGCAGGCCACCGACGCCCGGGTCGCCGGGCAGCCGGGCCATGGCGTCGCGCTGGGCAAGGTAGCCGGTGTGGGCCGCGGCATGCGCCCGTGCCAGGTCCGGCTCGGCGGTGACCCGCTCGCTCAGCAGGGTGTTCCAGCCGGCCGCCTCCAGCCGGCCGACCGCCACCCGTGCCGCCGGGCAGGCCAGCCAGTAGAGGGTCGGGAAGGGCGTGCCGTCGGGCAGCAGCGGCGCGGTCCGCACCACCGCCGGCAGGCCGTAGCGGCAGCGGGCGGCGACCGCCACCGAACCGCGGACGTGCCGGCCGATCTGGGCCTGGATCAGGCGGCGGTCGGCGGGACCGGCCGCCGGCAGGGCGGCCGCCCAGCCGGACTCGCCTCTCGGGTCATCCGCCGGAGAGGTCCGGCCGGGGGGGTCGGGGGTTCCCCCGGTTGGTCGGGGAGTTCTCCCAGAGGGGTGCCCCGGTGGATCGGGAAGGGTCTGGGCCCCGGGGGCACGCCAAGGGAGCCGCAGCGGGTCGGGGAGGGCCGAGGGGTCGGGCCGGGTCGGAGAACGGGCCGGGATGCGGGGCACCCGACCTACCCGCGCCGACCCTCGCGCTGACGCTTGACGTCGACCAGCCGTTCCTCGCTGGAGCGCATGAACCGCTTGAGCTTCTGCTCGAACTCGGGGTCCTTGGCGGCGCGGCGTGGCCGGCTCACCTCGGGCTGCCAGTCGGAGGCGGCCTGCTTGATCGACAGGTCGATCTTGCCGTCTTCCTTGACGCCGACGACCTTGACCGTGACCGCGTCGTCGATGCGTAGGTGCTCCTCGACCGACCGCACGTAGTTGCGGTCGATCTCCGAGATGTGGACGAGACCCGTCTCGCCCGACTCGAGCTTGATGAAGGCTCCGTAGGGTGCGATCCGAACGACCGTGCCGGGGACAATGGCCCCGATCTCGGCACTCATGCTGGCGACCAGCGCTCCTTTCAGATGACGAACCAGAGTGCCGGTCACGTATCGGCGCCGCACACGCACCGCGCTGCGCCACCGGGAGGCTGGCAACGTGCGCGCCGCGCATACGTGGCCGGTGCTCTGTTGGGCCGAACGAGCTCGGCCCGAACCCATCGTAGGGATGGCCCTCCGGGAGCGTCAACAATTTCACGAGCGGCCTGGTTGGGGCGGCTCGTCCGGGTTCGGCTCACAACGGCCCACGACGGCCCAGCCGGCAGGAGGCGCGGTCCTGGAACCGGCCGCGGGGCAGGGTCAGGCCAGCCAGCCGGTGAGGCGCTGCCAGGCCCGCTTGTACCAGGGCGATTCCGGCTTGCCAGGCGCCGGCGGGGTCGGGGAGGCATGGCTGGCCGGGGGCGGACCGGTCACCACCCAGGCCTCCTCGCCGGGTGCGACCAGCTGGTAGTCCCGCTTGGCCAGCTGCTGGACGTAGGCCGGGTCCTTGAGGCGCTTCCGCACGGCCGCCAGGCGGGCGTTCTCGGCCTGCAGGGCCAGCTGCTTGGCCTGGAGCCGCTCGATGCGGTCCTGCTGGGACACGTACTGGCGCAGCGGGTACACCGCCGTCGCGGCCAGCGCGAACATGACCAGCAGCAGCACCGCGCCGCGGGGGGTGAGACCCAGCGGTGGCCGGGGCTCCCCGGCGGCCGGCCGGAGCCGGGCGGCCCCTCCGGTGGCGAGGGATCGGGTCGGGCTCACGACCCACCCGAGGGGTAGGTGCGCGGGAAGGCCTGCCGGCCTGGATATCGGGCGATGTCGCCGAGCTGCTCTTCGATGCGCAGCAGCTGGTTGTACTTGGCCACCCGGTCGGTCCGGCAGGGGGCGCCGGTCTTGATCTGGCCGGACCCGACGGCCACGGCGAGGTCGGCGATGGTGGTGTCCTCGGTCTCCCCGGAGCGGTGGCTGACGACCGTCGAGTAGTTGCTGCGATGGGCCAGGTCGACGGCGTCGAACGTCTCGGTGAGGGTGCCGATCTGGTTGACCTTGATGAGGACGCTGTTGGCGGCGCCCTCGTCCAGGCCCCGCTGGATACGCTCGACGTTGGTCACGAACAGGTCGTCCC
>DATHIG010000015.1:0-2024 GCA_035490035.1 Actinomycetes bacterium | reverse complement strand
GGCAGCGACCGCCCAGCGCTCCGTCGGCGCCGGCGGCGGAGCGGCGCGGAGCTTACCGATCCCGGCCAGCAGACTCACCCGCGCCTGTTCCAGCAGCTCAGGCCGCTCTCGCGCGAACGCGACCAGCGGACCGCCCACCAGCTGGTCCAGCAGCCGCGCCGCCCCGTCCGGCTCGCCAAGCAGCCGCTCCATGGCATCGGCCTGCGCCCGCTGCTGCGCGGCGTGGTCGCGACGCTCCCGTACCAGCAGCGTCTGACCGGCCGCGGGTAGCGGCGCGACGAACACCCTCAGGTCCGCGTCGCGCAGCGGGCTGTCACCCTCGATCACCACGGCGTCTGAGACGTCGGTCAGCAGTCGGGTGGTGAAGAAGTCGTCCGCGGCGTCCCGGTCGGACGGGAACGTGAACCGTCCGGCGTCGGGCGCCCCGGCCGCACGGTAGCGGCGCACCTCCGGGTCCCTCGCGGACCAAGACTCCCGCGCATGCCGCAGCGCTTCGTCGCGGCGGCACCGCACGGCCAGCACCGACTCGTCGAGTGCGCCCAGCAGCCGCTCAACGAAGGTGGTCTTGCCCGCACCCGGCGCCCCGTCGATGTGAATGATCACCCGGGAGATCACGGCCGCGGGGAACCCGTCCGTCGCGCCGTGCCGCTGCCGGAGGTCTGCCATCCGGGTCGCAGCCCCTGCCTGATGGACTTGCGCCGCCGTTCGGCCCGCAGCTCCTCCGCACGTTCGAGCAACTGCGCCACGGTGCGTCCCCGCTTGGCCACCACCGGTGGATGCGCCCGGCGGAACTCCCCCAGCAGCACCGAGCCCACCGCCAAGTCCAGATTGTCGACGGCGCGCAGCAGCCACCGCTGCTGCTCCCGCGCTGGGAGCCGCTCCACCCATTCCCTGAAGCGTTCCAGCTCACCGGTGTCCTCCACACCTGCCTCCGCGGCGGCAGCGAGCAGGTCGGGGTCGACCCGCAGAAAGCCGGTCAACACCGCCAGCGACGCCGAGTCGGCGTCCAGGCCGCCGGGAACCCGCGGCTCCGGCGTGTCCTGGTCCAGCTCGCCGGCCTGCACCGCCAGCAGCCACGCCAGGTAGGCGACCCGGCGGTCGCCGCGGAGCAGCTCAGCCCGCAGTGGTGTCAACGACGCCAGCAGCTGGCCATCCTCGAACCACTCCTCCTCCGGCTCCTCGGTCTCGCTCGACAGGTCCAGGACCACATGGTGCTCGGTCACCGTCAGGGTGACCGGACCGCCCGGCACACAGGTGCGCAGGTCCTCAAGGTCCACCGCGTGCAGCGGCAGCCGGAACATCAGCCGCCGGCTGCCCCAGTTGGCGAAGTACACATGCACGTCGAAGTAGCGGGCCAGCAGCTCGGCCGGGTCGGCCTTCAGATCGCCCCACTGGTACTCGTTGAAGAACCGTGTCGGCGTGATCTCAGCCCGCGTCGAGATGCTCCGCAGCTCCCCCATCTCCGCCGCGGTCAACGGACGGTCAAGGGCCACGAACTCGTAGGACTGGTACTCGCTCACGACACCCCGAGCTCCCTTCGACATCCTGCCGACGAACCGGCCACGGCCCCTACGACCCCACCGGCCGGCAACAGGGAGCGGCTCAGCCAGATAGCTCCTCGGCTGCCATGATGTCGCCTCGACCGGCACGTCGTCGCTGACGCGGTGCAGACTATCGCGGGGTCGAGACCGACCCCGAGCCTGGGGAACGGCGACCACAACCTGGGCGTCGTCCTGAGGTCTGGCGAGGGCCACGATCCCATCAAGGCGGAAGCGGGACGACTCGCGGCGGCGCCAAGCCGGTAAGGCCACGACGCCGCCGGCGCACCACCCCCACGTGTTCGGCCAGTCTGGCCGCCACCCGGCCAGCGGTTGGAGCTAAGGTTAGACCCCCACCGGCCATTCGTCTCGGAGTCCTGGAGATGCCCCCCACCCGATCGGTCACGCCGGCTATCCACACCTTTCGCGTGCGCATCCTTGGCGGCGCGTACGCTCCACCGGACGCCCGGCAGATCTGGCGCGAGC
>DATHIG010000014.1:0-5479 GCA_035490035.1 Actinomycetes bacterium | reverse complement strand
GGCCTGGCCGAGAACCTGGCCACCAGGGCCAAGTCCCGCCTCGCCCCGGTTGGTTGACGTGCGCCTGTGGCCGGTTCCGGGGGCCGTCCCGGTGCCGGCTGGGCCGTCGTAGGCTGGCGGCGTGGCCGAGACCGTTGACGTCGCCGTCGTCGGGGGTGGAGTGATCGGGCTGTCGGTGGCCCGCGAGCTCCGGCTGGCCGGGGTCGACCGGGTGATGGTCCTGGAGCGGGAGGCGGCGGTCGGCCAGGGCTCCTCATCACGGGCCAACGGCGGGGTCAGGGCCCAGTTCTCCACCAGGGCCAACATCGAGTTCTCGGCCTTCTCCATCGCCGAGCTGGAGCGGCTGGACCGGGAGACCGGGCTGCTCGGCTTCCACCAGACCGGCTACCTGCTGCTGACCGGGACCAAGGCCGGCGAGCAGGGGCTGCGGGCGGCCTTCGAGCTGCAGCGGTCCCTTGGCGTCGCCGTGCAGTGGCTGGCTCCGGAGGAGGCGCTGGCGCGGGTGCCGTTCCTGCGCCCCGACGGGCTGCGGGCCGCGACCTTCCACGGTCGCGACGGGTTCCTGGACCCGCACGGCGTGGTCGCCGCCATGCGGGCCGAGGCGCAGCGGCTGGCCGCCCGGATCCTCACCGGTACCGAGGTGGTCGCCATCGAGCGGGCGCCTGGCGGCAACCTGGACCTGACCTGTGGCGACCGGACCGTGCGGGCCGGGTTCGTGGTCAACGCGGCCGGGCCGGCCGCCGGCCGGGTCGCGGCCCTGCTCGGGATCGACCTGCCGGTGGCGCCGGTGCGCCGCAACCTCGCCTACGTTCGCGAGCCGGGCGGCGCCGGCGGGCTCATCCCGATGTGCGTCGACCTCGACACCGGGGTGCTGGTCCGTCGCGAGGCCAGCGGCGGGTTCGTGGTCGCCTGGTCGGACCCGGACGACCCGCCGTCGTGGGACACCGGCGTCGACCCCGCGTTCCTTGAGCAGCTCGGGCAGCGGGTCGGCAACCGGTTCCCGCTGCTGGAGGACCTGCCGCTGGACCCGCGGCAGTGCTGGGCCGGGCTGTACCCGGAGACCCCCGACCACCACGCCGTCATCGGCCCCGCGCCGGAGGCCCCAGGGTTGCTGCACTGCGCCGGCTTCGGCGGGCACGGGGTGATGCACGCCCCCGCCGCCGGCCGGGCCGTGGCCGAGCTGGTCACCTTCGGCGGCTGCCGCACCTTCGACCTGCACCCGCTGCGCCCATCCCGGTTCGCCGAAGGCGACCTGGTGATCGAGACGGCCGTGTTGTGACGGTCGAGCGAAATCGGTTATCTGAGGGTTTCTTCGTGGTCGCGTCCTGTCCGTGGTTGTGGTTTCTTGTCGTTGTTGATCGGAGCAGGGAGGTCGACGGTGGCCGCTGAGGCTGCAGGCAGGGCATCCGCTGGTGAGGCCGGCTTCCAGCTTCTGGCCGAGCACCTACCCGACCTGATCCTCCTGGCCTTCGACCCCGAGCTGGTGATGTGGGCCGCGACCGGCGGAGCCCTGCGGGCCCGCGGCTGGACACCCGAGCAGTTCGTCGGTCTGACCGTGCCGGAGATCGCCGGGTCGACCCGGGCCGAGGACATCGACGCCTGCTGCCGGACCGCCCTCGCCGGGGAGATCGCCCAGCTCGATGTTGATGGCTACGACGACCCGTCACGGTCGTGGTCGCTCCACTTCGTGCCCCTTGCCGACGCCGGGAATGCGGTGAGTGGCGGGATGGTGCTGTGCCGGGACGTCACCGAGCAGCGGCGGGCCGAGCAGCTCCTGGAGGCCAGCCGGCGCCAGCTCGCCGAAGCCCAGCGGATCGCGCGGGTCGGCAGCTGGGAGTGGGATCTACAGAACGACGTGGTGACGGTGTCCGACGAGCTCTGCCGGATCTTCGGGTTTCCCGCCGGCAGCCGGTGGACCATGGAGGAAGGCATTGCCCAGCTGATCCCCGGGGCGGACCTGGAGCGGGTCGAGCGGCTGCTCGACCGGATGCGGACCGACCCATCCCCATATGCCTTCGAGCACCAGATGGTCCATCGCGACGGGACGATGCGGACGGTCCTGTCCCGCGGCGAGGGGGTGGTCGACGAGCGTGGACGGGTGGTGCGGTTCGTCGGGACCGACCAGGACATCACCGACCGCCGCCGGGCCGACGCCGAGCGCCGCCGCCTGCTCAACCGGGTCTACGAGGCCCAGGAGGGCCAGGACCGCCGGCTGGCCGCCGACCTGCACGACGGGCACGTCCAGAGCCTGGCCGCGATCGGCTTCAAGCTGGAGCAGGCCCGGCTGCGGCTGGGGGGCAGCGGCTCGCCCGAGGTCGACGAGCTGCTCTGGCAGGTCACCAACGACCTGTCGGCCGAGGTGACCAGCCTCCGCCGCACCATCGGGCGGCTGCGCCCGCTGGTGCTGGTCGAGGACGGCCTGGAGGCGGCCCTGCGCGAGGAGGCCAAGTCCGCCTGCAACCGGGCCGCCCTGGTCGCCTGCGAGGTCACCTCGGAGCTGGACGGCCGGCTGGACCCGGTGGTGGAGACGGCCCTGTTCCGCGTCGCCCAGCAGGCCCTGGCCAACGTCGTCGACCACGCGGCGGCGACCCACGCGCTGGTCGCCATCGCCTGCTCGGACCCCGGCGTGATCCTGCGGGTCAGCGACGACGGGTGCGGCTTCGACCCCGACCACGTCCAGGTGCTCGGCGGCGTCACCAGGTTCGGGCTGATCGCCATGCAGGAGCGGGTGGAGGCGCTCGGCGGCAGCTTCCGGGTCACGACCGCGCCGGGCCAGGGAACGGTGGTCGAGGCCAGGGTGCCGCTGGCCGACCCGACGGAAGGCTGGGGGGGATGAGCCGGCCGCGGCTGCTGGTCGTCGACGACCACGACGTGCTCAGGGAGGCCCTGGTCGGCCTGCTCGAGCAGGCCGGGTTCGAGGTCGTCGGCCAGGCCTGCGACGGCGCGGATGCGGTCGCGCTGGCCAAGCAGCTGGCGCCTGAGGTGGTGGTGATGGACCTGCGAATGCCGGTCCTGGGCGGTCTCGACGCGACCCGGTTGATCAAGGACGGCCTCCCGGCCACCCAGGTGGTGCTGCTGAGCGCGTTCGAGAGCCCGGCCCTCGAGCAGCAGGCCGAGGAGGCCGGCTGCTTCGCCTACCTGGTCAAGGGCAGCCCGCCGGGCACGCTGCGCCTGGTGCTGCACCAGGCCGTGGCCTGCCGGCGCTCGCTGCTGCCCCCGGCGGGCTCAGCGGCCGTCGAGGCGTAGGGAGACCTCGACGCCGAGGAACCGGCCGAGGTCGGCGGCCTCGGCCTCCAGGCCGGGCAGCACCTTCGGGCCCAGCCGCTCGAACGGCTCGATCACCACGGCCAGCTGGTCTGGGAGACCGGGAGGCCCTGGCCGGGCCTGCCGGCGCGACGCCTGCTGTGACCGCCAGGTCCCGGCGACGCGGCCGTCGACCACGACGGCGGCGTGGATCCAGCCACCGCCGGCCTGGACCCGCCTGGCGAACCTCCGGTCGAGGATCAGGTCCCGGCCGCGCCAGCCCAGCAGGTAGTCGTCGAACCGCGGCAGCAGCCGCACCACCGGCTCGCCCGTCCCGGACCCAACCGCCCGGCCGCCGGCCGTCGACCACATCCGCCGGCCGTCCGACTCGACCTCGCGCAGCTCGCCGGCGATCAGCTCGAAGCCGCGCCTGGCCCGCCCGGCCGGGAGTCCCGACCAGGCGGCCAGGTCCTCGGGACCGGCCGGGCCGTGGGCGCCGAGGTAGCGGCGGGCCAGCTCGGCGACGGCGTCGTCCGGTTCGAAGGCCTGGCCGACCCCCAGCCAGTCGTCGAGCAGCACGTAGCTGGCCTGGTCGCCGTCCAGGTCCGGGCCCCGGCAGACCAGCCCCCGCATGGCCGCGTAGGCGATCAGGTGCGCGGGGGCCTGACCCCCCGGGTCGATCTCGACCCCGCGGGCGGCGAGCCCGCCGACCACCTCGGCCCGTGGCAGCGGGCCGCCGCCGAGCACCTCGGGCAGCGCCCGCAGCGCCCGCTCGCAGACCTCCTCGTCCAGGCCCAGCTGCCGCCGCCGCCGGCGGTTGGCGGCCGCGAAGACCGGCCCGTGCAGCGCCACCAGCCAGCCGGCGTCCTCGGCGGCGACCATGTGCAGGGTCCCGCGCATCGCCCAGGTCCTGACCACCGAACGCTCCTGGTCGCAGGCCCGGCGCACCGCCGCCGCGTCCAGCCCGGTGCTCCGGGCCCGCACGGCCAGCCTCGACGCCGGCGTGTCCTGGGCCTGGAGGCCGCCAACCGCCCGGACGACCTGGTGCACCCCGCCCGGCCGGCGTCCGGTCAGCAGCTGCGACCGCAACCGCAGCCGCCGAACCTGGTCCTGCGAGAGCGACCGGGCCATCGGTGGCTCAACCGCCGGGCGGGCTCGACCCGCCACGACGAAGGACCCTGCCCGCCCGCACGCCGGTGAAGCGGCCGTCCTCGACCACCAGGGCGCCGCCGAGGACGACCTGGCGGATGCCGGTCACCGGCACGTCCGGGTCCAGGTAGGTGCCCTGGTGCCCGACCGTCGCCGGGTCGAGCACGCACAGGTCGGCCACCGCCCCCTCCAGCAGCACCCCCCGGCCGTCGAGGCGGAACTGCCGCGCCCCCAGCCAGGTCGCCTTGCGGACCGCCTGCTCCCAGGTGAGCAGGCCGAGCTCACGGACGTAGCGCCCGAGCAGCCGCGGGAAGCACCCCCAGGTCCGGGGGTGCTCCAGGCCCGTCGGGGGGCCGCTGTCGGAGCCGACCCCGACGATCGGGCTGGCCATGATCGCCCGCACGTCGTCCTCGTGCATCAGCCGGATGACGATCCCGGCGCCAGGGTCGTCGGCGACCAGGTCGCACAGCGTCTCCCACGGGTCGCGGGCCCCGGCGGCCTCGGCCAGGGTCCGGCCGACCACGCCGGCGTCACGGTGGCTGGTCAGCAGCACGTCGCCGGGGTCGGCCTCGGCCCAGGTGCCGTCGCCGACGCCGCCCCGCTCGGCCTGGGCCCGCAGCTGGGCCCTTGCCGCCGGGTCGCGCAGCCGGGCCAGCATCGCCTCGGTCCCACCGGCCGCCACCGCCGGCGGCAGCAGCGTGCTCAGCACGGTCGCGCCGGCGTCGTACGGATACTGGTCACCCTGGGCGTCGACGCCGTCCAGCCTGGCCGCGGCCAGCCGCTCCAGCAGCCGTCCGGCCATGCCGTGGGCCACCCGCCCGGCCGCCTTGCAATGCGACACCTGCAGCCGGGCCCCGGCCGCCCTGGCGATCGCGACCGCCTCGTCCAGGGCCACCTCCAGGTGGGCGCCCTCGTCGCGCATATGGGTGGCGTAGGCGGCGCCGTACCTGGCCGCCACCTGGGCCAAGGCGACCAGCTCCGCGGTGCCGGCGAAGCTGCCGGGCACGTAGATCAGGCCGCTGGACAGGCCGACGGCACCGGCCTCGAACGCCTCGGCGGCCATGGCCGCCATCTGGGCCGCGGCCCC
>DATHIG010000013.1:0-4549 GCA_035490035.1 Actinomycetes bacterium | reverse complement strand
GGTGTTCCTCGGCGCGGCCGCCGGGGTCGGCAAGACCTACGCCATGCTCGGTGAGGCCCGCGACCTCAAGGCGGCCGGGGTGGACGTGGTGATCGGCTACCTGGAGCCGCACGGCCGGCGGGCGACCGAGGACCGGGCCGCCGGGCTTGAGGTCGCGCCCAGGCGGATCGCCCGGGTGGGTGGGCGGCCGTTCGCCGAGATGGACACCGACCGGCTGCTGGAGCGGCTGCCCCAGCTGTGCCTGGTCGACGAGCTGGCCCACACCAACCATCCCGGCGGCCGCAACGCCAAGCGCTGGCAGGACGTCGAGGAGCTGCTGGACGCCGGCATCGACGTGTTCACCACCGTCAACATCCAGCACCTGGAGAGCCTCAACGACAAGGTGCAGGAGATCACCGGGGTGTGGGTCCGCGAGACCTTCCCCGACCGGCTGCTGCATGATGCCGACGAGGTGGTGCTGGTCGACCTGCCGCCCGACGCCCTCCGGGAGCGGATCGCCCAGGGGCGGGTCTACGCGCCCGACAAGGTTCGACCTGCCCTCATGAACTTCTTCCGGGCCGAGAACCTGATCGCGTTGCGCGCGCTCGCCCTGCGGGAGGTGGCCGAGCAGGAGGAGCGCCACCTGCTCGGCCCGGAGCTGGCCAGGGCCGAGCAGGCGCCGGCGGTTGGCGAGCGGGTGATGGTCTGCATCGACGGCCGCCCTGACTCCAGCGAGCTGGTCCGGCGGGCGGCCCGCATGGCCCGGCGCAGCGGGGGCCCGCTGTTCGTGCTCCACGTCGAGCCCACCGACGAGCGGGAGCCGGACGGCGTCCACCAGGCGGTCGAGGCCGCCGAGCTGCTCGGCCGGCAGCTCGGGGCCACGGTGCTGCGCCGGGCCGGCGACGTCGCCGAGACGGTGGTCAAGTCGGCCGGCGAGCTGGCCGTCAACCAGATCGTGCTCGGCGAGTCGCACCGCCCGCGCTGGAGGGAGCTGCTCGGCCAGTCGATCATCGCCCGCATCCTGCGCGAGACCGACGGGGTCGACGTCCACATCATCGCCGACCGAGGAGGGAGCTCCGGTGGCCAGCAGCGATAGAAGGCTCGAGATCGACGGTGAGGGCGCCTTCTGGGCGGTGGCCGGCTTCGCGGCCAGCGTCGTGGTCGGGGTCGCGCTCCGGCCGCTGCGGGAGTCGGCCGGGCTGGAGAACGTCGTTGTCGTCTACGTGATCGTGGTCGCGCTGACCGCCGCCATCGGCGGTCGGGCCGCCGGACTGGCGTCCTCGCTGTCGGCGGCGCTGGCCTACAACTACTTCTTCACCACGCCGTACGAGACGCTCCGGATCGACTCGCTCGAGCAGGTGGCAACGGTCGTGCTGCTGTTCGTGGCCGGGCTGCTGGCCAGCCTCGGCGGCCGGGCCACCCGCAGGGCCAGGGTCGAGGCTCGCGAGGAGGCCGACGTGCTGCAGATGCTGACCGCCGTCAACCTGGCCGCTGCCCGCGGCGGCCAGCTGGCCGACGGGGTCGCCGCCCACGGCCTGCACGAGCTGCTCCAGGCGCGGGCGGTCCGGGTGGTCCGGGACGGGCCGGACGGCGGCCGGGTGGTCGCCGAGGCCGGGCAGCTCGCCGGCGAGCTGGATCTGGACAGCCTGCCCCACCTGGACGAGGAGGGCCGGATCCCCTCCGGCCACCTCCGCTCGGTCGGGGGCACGCTGGTCCTCCCGGCCGAGGGTGCCGTCATCGACCTGGTCCGCCGCAACCGCAAGGTCGGGTCCCTTGTGGTCGTCCCCGCCGAGGACCGCCCCATCCTGCGCACCACCCGCATGGCCATCGCGGCAACCGCGCACGCCCTGGCCAACGCCCGCTGAGGGCGTACGATCAGGGCATGGCCGCAACCCGACGCAGGGGGACCAGACCGGACTTCAAGCCGGACTGGGAACCGTTCAGCCTGCCCGAGGATGAGGTGCTGCGGCGTGGCGGGGCCCTGTTCGACGGCGGCATGTACTGGGAGGCGCACGAGGTCTGGGAGGAGGTCTGGCGGATGCGCAAGGGCCGCCCCGACCGCGACTTCCTCAAGGGCATCATCCAGGGCGCGGCCGGCATGTGGCACGCCACCCAGGGCAACTACAAAGGCGCGGTCAGCGTGCTCTCCAGGGCCGTCGAGTACCTGGAGCCCTACCGGCCGGCCAAGGACGGCATCGACGTGGACCGCCTGGCCGACGCCCTGCAGGAGGCGGTCGAGGCCTGCCGGGCGGCCAGGGACGGCGGGCCGGCGCCCCAGCTCCCGATGGTCAAGCTCGAGCTCGGCGGCGCCCGGTGAACCAGGAGGTCACGCCGATGGGGGAGGCGCGGGCCAGGGTGCGGGCCCGGTTCCAGGGCCAGATCCGTCGAATCCGCATCCAGCCCCAGGCCGCCGTGCCCACCCTCGAGATCGTGCTCGAGGACGACACCGGGCGGGTGTCGGCCCTGTTCATGGGCAGGCGCGGCATCGCCGGGGTGGAATGCGGGGGCAGGCTGGCCATCGAGGGGACCCCGGTGGCCAGCGACCGCGGCCTGACCCTCTACAACCCGGTCTACGACCTACTGTAGCCGCTGCTCGGCCGGCTCCGGTTCGCCCTCGTCGGCCGGCTCCGGTTGGTCCTCGTCCTCGCCGGGCGGCCCGTCCTGGTCGTCGGGAGCCTCGTCGGGCTCGCCGACAAGGGCCTCGCGGACCTGGCTCTCGCTGCCCTCGGAGGTGACCACCAGGACCTCGTCGCCGACGGCGAACACGGTGTCCTCCTTGGGCACGACCACGTGGCCCTCCCTGACCACCGCGACGGCGGCCGCGTCCACCGGCAGGGCCAGGTCGCGCAGGGTCCGGCCGACCGAGCCCGACCGGTCGGCCAGGGTGACCGCGTGCAGCGACACGTGCCCGCGCTCGAACTGCATGACCTTGATCATGCTGCCGACGGTCACGGCCTCCTCGACCAGCGACCGCAGGATGTGCGGGGTGGAGACGGCGACGTCCACCCCCCAGGCCTCGTTGAACAGCCCATGGTTCTTGGGGTTGTTGACCCGCGCGACCACCCGGGGCACGGCGAACTCCTGCTTGGCCAGCAGCGAGATGACCAGGTTGTCCTCGTCGTCGCCGGTGGCCGCGACCATCACGTCGGCGTGGGCGATCCCGGCCATGACCAGCGAGAGGACCTCGCAGGCGTCGAACGGGAACCACTCGGCCTCCTTCAAGGCCGGCCGGGCCACCTGCACGATGTGCAGGTCCTTCTCGATCATGGTCACCTGGTGGCCCGCGGCCAGCAGGTCGGCGGCGATGAACTGGCCGACGTTGCCGGCCCCGGCGATCGCGACCCTCACCCGCGTACCTCCTGGGCCTCGGCCGGCTGGTCCTGCTGGCGATCGCGGCGGGCGGCGAGGACCCGCGGCCGCAGCTCCTGCAGGCCGTGGTCGTCCACCGCCAGGTGCACCTGGTCGCCCTCCTGCAGCGTCATCCCCGGGCCGACGATGCGGGCGTGCCCGGTGCGGGTCACCCCGACCACCCGGCGGTGCCCCTCGGCCTCCAGCTCCTCCACCTTCCAGCCGGCCCACTCGGTCGGAAGGACCAGGGTGATCAGGGCGATCTCGGCGTTGGGGTCGCGCCAGTCCGAGGCCACCTGGTCGGGGATCAGCACCCGCATCACCTGGTCGGTGGTCCACTTCACGGTGGCGACCGTCGGGATCCCCAGGCGCTGGTAGATCTCGGCCCGGCGGGGGTCGTAGATGCGGGCCACCACCAGCGGGACCTGGAACTTCTCCCTGGCCAGGCGGGCGGCGACGATGTTGGAGTTGTCGCCGCTGGACACCGCCGCGAACGCCTCAGCCCGCTCGATCCCGGCCTCGCGCTGGATGTCCTCGTCGAACCCGTAGCCTTCGATCTTCTGGCCCTTGAACTGGTAGCGAAGCATCCGGAACGCGGACGGGTTCTTGTCGATCACCGCCACCGTGTGCTCGCCCATCTCCAGCCGGGCGGCCAGCTCCGATCCGACGCGGCCGCAGCCCATGATCACGACGTGCACCAGGCACCTTCCTGTTCGAGCGATGGACGCCATCGTATCCGACAGCGCGACGGCGGCCGGTCTTGATGCGCTCTTTGCACCCGGACCCGTCGGCCTTGACGGATTCTTTGCGCCGACCGTGCAGAGTCGAAACCGTGTCCGCACCCACGAAACCCAAGCTGACGCCCCTGCCATCCGCTCCGGCGAGCTCCCGCCGCTACCAGTCCGTCGGCTACCGGACCAAGACGCTCTTGCTCGGTCCCGCGCTCAAGACCTCCCAGCTGATCCACCAGCGGGTCAGCAAGCGGGTGGCGCTGGCCGTGTTCTCCTCGGACCCGATCTCCTCGACCGCCTACGCCACCGAGGAGATCCTGCTCGTCCTGGTCGGGGCCAGTCTGGCCGGCGGGGTGCTGGCCACCGGGCTGGCCCTGCCGGTGGCGCTTGCCATCGTCGCTCTGCTCGCCCTGCTGGTGGTCTCCTACCGCCAGGTGGTCGACGCCTATCCGTCGGCCGGCGGGGCCTACGTGGTCAGCCGGGACAACTTC
>DATHIG010000012.1:0-2913 GCA_035490035.1 Actinomycetes bacterium | reverse complement strand
CCTCGCGGATCTCGGTCAGCAGCGACCCCGAGCCGCCGTGGAACACCAGGTCGAACGGGTGGTCCTTGCCGAACTTCTGGCCGACCGCCAGCTGGAGCTCCTGCAGGAGCTCGGGGCGGAGCTTGACGTGGCCCGGCTTGTAGACGCCGTGGACGTTGCCGAAGGTGGCGGCCAGCAGGTAGCGGCCCTTCTCGCCGACCCCGAGGGTCTCGGCGGTGCGCAGGGCGTCCTCCGGGGTCGAGTAGAGCTTCTCGTTCATCTCCCCGACGACGTCGTCCTCCTCGCCGCCGACCACGCCGATCTCCATCTCCATGACGATCCTGGCCTTGGCGCACTCGGCCAGCAGCTCGTCGGCGATCTGGAGGTTCTCGTCCAGCGGCACCGCCGAGCCATCCCACATGTGCGACTGGAACAGCGGCTCCCGGCCGGCGGCCACCCGCTCCTGCGACAGCTTGATCAGCGGGCGCATGTAGCCGTCGAGCTTGTCCTTGGGGCAATGGTCGGTGTGCAGGGCGATGTTGACCGGGTGCTTGGCCGCGACCACGTGGGCGAACTCGGCCAGCGCGACCGCGCCGGTGACCATGTCCTTGAGCCGCTGGCCGGACAGGAACGCCGCCCCGCCGGTCGACACCTGGACGATGCCGTCGCTGCCGGCCTCGGCGTAGCCGCGGATGGCCGCGTTCAGGGTCTCCGACGAGGTCACGTTGATCGCCGGGTACGCGAACCCGCGCTGCTTGGCCCGGTCGAGCATCTCGCTGTACACGTCGGGGGTGGCGATGGGCATGATCACGCTCCTCGTTCGGGTTCCTGCGAGCTGTGGGGAACAGTATCGTCCCCAAGATCGCGCCTGGACAGCCCGAACCACCGGCCAGGTGGAAGGATGACGCGACTGCCGCAGGGAGGGGAACGACGCCCGTGATCGACCGAGACCGACTCGCCGGGCTGCTGGGGCGCGAGCGCGACCGGTTCCTGGAGCGGCACCCGCGCAGCCGGGCCGCCTACCGGGCCGCCGGGGCCAGCCTGCTCGGCGGGGTCCCGATGACCTGGATGAACAAGGCGGCCGGCGGCTTCCCGGTGTATCTGGCCGAGGCCAGGGGGGCGACCGTCACCGACCTGGACGGCCATCGATATGTCGACTTGTGCCTTGGCGATACCGCGGCCATGGCCGGGCACTCGCCGGAGCCGACCGTCCGGGCCGTGCAGCGGCGCTACGCCGAGCTCGGCGGCGCCACCGCCATGCTGCCGACCGAGGACGCGGCCTGGGTCGGGGCCGAGCTGGCCCGCCGGTTCGGGGTGCCGCTGTGGAGCTTCAGCCTGACCGCGACCGACGCCAACCGCTGGGCGATCAGGCTGGCCCGCCTGGTCACCGGCCGCCCCAAGCTCCTGGTGTTCAACTACTGCTACCACGGCACCGTCGACGAGGCCTTCGTCACCCTCGACCGGGACGGCCTGGCCTCCCGCCAGGGCAACGTCGGCCCACCGGTCGACCCGACCACGACCACCCGGGTGGTGGAGTTCAACGACCTGGACGCGCTCGACCGCGAGCTGGCGGCGGGCGACGTGGCCTGTGTGCTGATGGAGCCGGCCATGACCAACATCGGCATCGTGCTGCCAGCCCCCGGCTACCTGGAGGGCGTGCGCCAGCTGACCCGCCGCCACGGCGCCCTGCTGGTCAACGACGAGACCCACACCCTGTCGGCCGGGCCGGGCGGCTGCACCCTGGCCTGGAGCCTGGAGCCGGACATGGTCACGGTCGGCAAGGCGATCGCCGGCGGGATCGCGGCCGGCGCCTACGGGGTGTCGGCCGAGGTCGCCGAGCGGGTCGCGGTCCGGCGCGACGCCGACCTGGTCGACACCGGCGGGGTCGGGGGCACCCTGGCCGGCAACGCGTTGTCGGTGGCGGCCATGCGGGCGACCCTCGAGCACGTCCTCACCGCCAAGGCCTTCGAGGCCATGATCGCGCTGGCCGGCCGGTTCACCGAGGGGGTCCAGGGCGTGCTGGAGGCCTGCCGGGTCCCCTGGTCGGTCGTCCAGCTGGGCGCGAGGGCCGAGTACCGGTTCACCGCCCCGGCGCCGGTCAACGGCGGCCAGTCGGCCGCCGCCGGCGACGACCAGCTGGACGACCTCCTCCACCTGTACCTGCACAACCGGGGCGTCCTGCTGACCCCGTTCCACAACATGGCGCTGATGTGCCCGGCCACCACGGCGGCCGACGTCGACCGGCACACCGAGGTGTTCGGCGCCGCCGTGGCGGAGCTGGTCTCCGACGGCGCCTGACCGCGCTACCAGCGGGTGTAGAACAGCACCTGGAACAGCAGCGCCTGGCCCAGCAGCAGCCCGGCGACCAGGCGCATCCCGGACCGCCAGCGCAGCAGCTGGCGGACGGCCACCACCACCGCGAAGGGGACCAGGAACTGCCACATGCGCTCGACCTCGCCGCGGGTGTGGCCCCAGCAGGCCGCGGCGAGCAGGGCGGCGAGGGTGGCGGCCTCGAACGAGCCCCAGGCCCGCTCCCGCACCACGCCGACGACCCGGGCGACCAGGGCCGCGGCCAGCGGGAAGCCGAGGATCACGCAGAAGGCGATCAGGTCGCCGAAGATCCACACCCACCACACCCGCTGCTCGGTGCCTGGCGCCTGGCTCCAGAAGGCGTGCACGGACCGCACCGCGGCGACCACGTCGTAGCCGGTGGCCAGCCACAGCAGCCCGGCCAGGCCGAGCACCACCGTCGAGGTCGCGGCCGCCCAGCGCAGCACCCAGCCCCAGCCGCTCTCGGCCCGCTCGGCCAGGGCCCGGACGGCCAGGAACGGCAGGATCAGCGCGGCCGCGAAGCTGAGCATGGAGGCCAGCCACAGCAGCACCCCGCCGGCCAGCGTCCAGGGCCACGAGCGGCGGCCAAGCCCACGGTCGGCG
>DATHIG010000011.1:0-2147 GCA_035490035.1 Actinomycetes bacterium | reverse complement strand
CCCCGAGGAGTTCGCCGCCCGCCCCGACCTGATCCGGACCAAGGCCAACCTGGTCCCGACCGGCCTTGAGGTGGTCAGGGTGATCGACATCGAGGGACTGGACCGCCAGGCCGACGGGGGCACCCACGTGGCCTCGACCGGCGAGGTCGGGACCATCTACGTGGTCGGCCACCAGTCCAAGGGCAAGGGCAACAAGCGCCTGCGGATCGCCCTTGACCCGTCCGCGCCTGCCCCCTCCCGGCACGAGTGACCCAACCTGGGTGGCTCGGCTGGGTCGCCCGCCTGCAGGCGATCGCCCAGGCGGGGCTCCAGTTCACCGACGGACCGTTCGACCGCGAGCGCTACCGGGCCGTGCGGGCCCTGGCGGCCGAGATCGCGTCCGCCCACCTGGACCTGCCGTCCGAGGGCGAGCGGCTTCGCCTCGACGAGCTGCTGGAGGGCGACGCCGGCTACCCGACGCCCAAGGTGGACGTGCGCGCCCTGGTCCGCCGGGACCAGGAGGTCCTGCTGGTCCGCGAGCGCTCCGACGGGCGCTGGTCGCTGCCCGGCGGCTGGGCCGACGTCGGCTGGGCACCGGCCGCCATGGCCGAACGGGAGGTCGAGGAGGAATCCGGCTACCTGGTCCGGGCCCGGCGGCTGCTGGCCCTCTGGGACCGGTCGAGGCGCAACCCCGGGCCCTTCCCGCACGCCGTCTACAAGGTGGCGATCGCCTGCGACCTGGTCGGCGGCACGCCGCGGCCGAGCATCGAGACCCTCGAGGTGGGCTGGTTCCCGCCCGACGCGCTGCCGGAGCTGTCCACCGGCCGGACCACCGCCGCCCAGGTGGAACGCCTGGTCGAGCTGGACCAGCACCCGGAGCTGCCCCCGGATCTCGACTAGGCTTCGCGGCTGGCCGAGGCGCCATCTGCGATGCTCCGGCGGCCACGACCCGCCGGAACGCCGGGCCCAGCTCGACGTGTGGCCGGGCCCACACCCTAGGCGCGGCGGCCCCGGATGGCCAGGCGGGTCCCGGCGACGGCGCCGGCCAGGGCGGCCAGGGCGATCAGGACCAGCCAGGCGGTCGGCACCGCGGCCTCGACCGGCTGGGCCGACGCGGTCCCGGCCGGCTGCTCGGCCGCGGCGGCGACGGGAGCCGCCGGGGCGGCAACGTCGACGACCGACGACGCCGTGCCCTGGCCGTCGCCAACCACCACCACACCGACCATGCCCGGGTGGACGTAGCAGAAGAACGGGTAGACGCCGGAGCGCTCAAGGCGGACCGTGGTCCGGGCGTTGGCGGTGCCGTCCCAGCCCCATCCCCCACCGGGACGCGACAGCGGATGGGCGAGCGGGTCGCGGTTGACGATCGTCACCTCGCTGCCAGGGGCGACCCGGAGCACGGTCGGGCTGAAGCACAGGTCGGTCAGGGTCAGGGTGCTGCCGCGACCCTCGCTGGCCGGCCGGTGGCAGCCGCCACCCCCGGCCGAGGCGGACGGCGCGGCGGCCAGGATGGTCGCGGCCAGGACCGCGAGGAGCAGGACGAGGGAGCGCAACCGGCGTCGGTGCATGGCGGTCTCCTTGGGCGCGAGGCTTCTAGTCCCGGTACACCACAGAGACGGTCCGGGTTCCCCGGGGTTCGCCAGCGGGCCGGTCAAGGCGTCAGCGCTCGCCGGTCTCGCCCAAGCCCCCTCAGCGGTCGGTCGGCCGCGGCCGCATCGCGGCCCGTGCCCGGTCGACGTCGTCGACCCCGATGACCAGGCGGCTGCGCGTTGCCAGGTAGGTCAGGTTGACGTCGATGCCGGCCTCGGCCAGGGGGGCGAGCAGCCCGGCGAGCGCGCCCGGCCGGTCCTCGATGTCGGCCACGATCACCTCGTGCTCGCCGCGGACCACGAAGCCGGCCCGGGCGGCCGCCTCCCGGGCGCCGGGGGCGTCCTCGACCAGCAGGTGGATGATCCCCTCGGGTCCGAACTGCTGCCCCGAGCAGCCCTGAAGGTTGACCCCGGCCTCGCTGAGCGCCCCAGTGAGCTGTGCGAGCGTACCGGCCTGGTAGGGGAGGATGAACATGAGGTCCTTCATCGCCGCTCCCTCCCTCGAGACCAATACGTTTACTCTGGTCCGGTTTAGGGGTGGATGTCCAGCAGCTAGTGCTGGGCCTCGGCCCAGGAGCG
>DATHIG010000010.1:0-3127 GCA_035490035.1 Actinomycetes bacterium | reverse complement strand
GACTGCTGATATCTTCCGAGTCCCGGAAATGCTCTGCAGCTGCTTCCGGAGCCGCTCGCCGGCGGCCAACTCGTCGACCTCCACCCCACGGGCGGCGGCCAACCCCCCGCAGCGCCGCCCGGAGGGGACCGGCGTCCAACCGGGAGCGGGGTCGGTCCGCCACAGCGGCGCTACCCGCTGCTCACCGGTGACTGGGTCCTGACCTGCAAACAGCCGACGTACCGCTTCCTCCTCAGCGACGCCATGCAGGCCGGTGTGCTCGGCCAGCGAGCCGACCCACCAGCCGGGCGACTCGCCCTTGCCCGAGTAGTACTCACACCGGTCATGGGCGATCTGGTCCAGCCAGTAGGCCTCCTGACCGACCCGCAACGGCGTCACACTAAGCGCCAACCCAACACCTCACCAAGACCACAGCAGTCTGCTCGCATCGTAGATGCCGCTGTGTTGATGAATTGGATCTTCGTGAGCAGTGTACGCGCTGCTGCAATAGATGAGGCTGAGTAACAGGACGTGCGGTGGAAATAGAGGAGAGTAATGGGACGGAAATGTCATGTTCCATTGTGGGCGGCTATGGACTTGCAGGAGTGGAAGAGGCGAAGGGCAGTCGCAGGTCGGAGCCGACGAGCTCGTGCCGAGTCAGCAGCCATCGTCGGTGGGCGTCGTAGATCCTGGGCGGAGCGCGCTGTGGCGCGGGACAATCAGCCGCCATGTCCGTAACGGCCCCCAAGGTGCTTGATCGTCGTCGCTTCCTGGCTGCCGGTGGTGTCGCGGCCGCCCTGCTGGTCGCCGACCGTCTGGCCGGCGCCTGGCCGGCACCGGCGCAGCGGGGCGGGTACCCGTTCACTCTTGGGGTCGCCTCCGGCGATCCGGATCCCGGCGGGGTGGTGCTGTGGACCCGGCTAGCACCTCAGCCACTGCTGGCCGACGGGGGGATGCCGACCCAGGCGGTGCCAGTCGACTGGCAGGTCGCGGCCGACCCGAGCCTTGGGCGGATCGTGCGCGCCGGCACCGTCCTCGCCCGCCCCGCCCAGGCCCACACGGTGCATGTCGAGGTCGAGGGGCTGGAGCCAGCCCGCAGCTACTGGTACCGGTTCCGGGCCGGCGGGGAGCTCAGCCCGGCGGGCCGGACCCGCACCCTGCCCGCGCCCGGGGCGTCGCCGGGGCGGCTGGCCCTGGCGGTGGTGTCCTGCCAGCACTACGAGCACGGCTACTACACCGCCTACCAGCACCTCGCCCACGAGGACCTGGACCTGGTGGTGCACCTGGGCGACTACCTCTATGAGACCGCTCCGTCCGACGGGCAGCCTCGGCGGCACACTGGGCCGGCCCCGACCGACCTGGCCGGCTACCGGCTACGCCACGCCCTGTACCGCACCGACCCCGATCTGCAGGCGGCCCATGCGGCGCTGCCGTTCGTGGTGACCTGGGACGACCACGAGGTCGAGAACGACTACGCCGACGACCAGTCGGAACGCTTCGACCCGCCGGCGGCGTTCCGCCGCCGCCGCGCCGCCGCCTACCAGGCCTATTGGGAGCACCTGCCACTACGGCGCCGCAGCCGCCCCCGGGGGCCGGCGGCGCGGCTGTACCGCCGCCTGCGCTTCGGTGACCTGGCCGAGCTCTCGGTGCTGGACACCCGCCAGTACCGCGACGACCAGCCCTGTGACGGCAACGGCGTCGCCCGCGGGCAGGTCGTGGCCGGCTGCCGGGAGCGGCTGGACCCGGGCCGCTCCCTGCTCGGGACCGAGCAGCGGCGCTGGTTGCTGGCTGGGCTGGACCGCTCCGGTGCCCGCTGGAACGTGATCGCCCAGCAGCTGCTCATGGCCGAGCTGGAGCTTCAGCCAGGGCCCGGGCTGGCCTACGGCAGCGATGGCTGGGACGGCTATGCCGCCGACCGGGCCCGCCTCCTGGAGTTCCTCCAGGCCCGGCGGCCGTCCAACCCGATCGTGGTGGGCGGGGACATGCACTCGTTCTGGATCAACGACCTGCACCTCGACAACCACCAGCCCGGCGCCAAGGTGCTGGCCAGCGAGTTCGTCGGCACCTCGATCAGCTCCTCCGGCCCACCCTACGAGCAGTACAGCGCCTACCTGGCCGACAACCCCCACGTCCGGTTCTTCGAGAGCCGTTGGCGTGGCTACCTCCGCTGCCAGGTGGACCACCGACGCTGGAGGACCGACCTCCGGGTGGTCGACACGGTGCAGCGTCCCGGCGCGCCGGTCCGGACGTTGGCCAGCTTCGTGGTCCAGGACGGGCGGGTGGGCCCCCAGGGCGCCTGAACGGGATGCAAAGGGTTCCGGGTTCGGCGGTCGCTGGCGTCCTTCAGGTTTCAATCGGGGTCCAAGCCAGCTCACACTTCAGCAGCTCGTCGCCTGTGCGCCGCCCAACGTGTGAGCTATGAGGAAGGATGTGGATTTGGGCCTCTTCGTGCTGATACGGGATACTTGGCGCAATGCATGTCGGACACTTCGGGCGGTGTTGTCTGCCCAGGGGGGATGATGGCGATGCGACGACCAGCATTGCTCGTCCTGTTGCTTCTGGTCGCGGCCGTGGCCGGTGGTGCCAGCCCGGCGTTGGCACAGAGTGCTCCGTCGGCGGCGCTGAGCGCCTCGGACGCAGGGGGGGACTTCGATAATGACGGGTTCGCCGACCTGGCGGTCGGCGTTCCTGGCGAGAACGACTCGGCTGGGGCGATCAATGTCCTTTATGGGACTGGGGGTGGGCTGAGCGGTACCGGCGCCCAGGTGTTCACCCAGGTCGGTGGTGCCTCGGAGGCCTTTGATTCGTTCGGGTGGGCGCTGGCGGCCGGAGACTTCAACAACGATGGGTTCACCGATCTTGCGGTCGGCGCTCCGTTTGAGACCGTCGGCGGTGCACAAGATGCGGGTGCGGTCAGCGTGCTGTACGGCTCGGCCAGTGGGCTGACGGCTACCGGCGGGCGGCTGTTCACCCAGGTCGGCGGCGCGGTGGAGGATGGCGACTGGTTTGGCTTTGCGTTGGCGGCCGGCGACTTCAACAACGACGGGTTTGCTGATCTGGCCGCCGGCGCCGCGGGTGAGGCGGTCGGGAGCGCTCAGGGGGCGGGAGCGGTCAGCGTGCTGCCCGGCTCGGCCGGCGGGCTGACGGC
>DATHIG010000009.1:0-2062 GCA_035490035.1 Actinomycetes bacterium | reverse complement strand
GCGCCGCCAAAGACGATTCCTGTCACCAGTCCTGCCCCCGCATGCCCAAGTGCGCTTCCCCAGGCCCGCCGGCCGATCCACCCGAGCGCCAAGCCCAGGCATGCGTATTCGGCTGCCTTGATGGCCAGGACCCACAGCGGGGCAGGGCCGACGGCGGCGCCAGCGACGTTCAACGCTTCGGCGACCCCCTTCTGGAGCGTGTTGGCCGCCGTCAGCGCCAGCGGCGCCGCCAGCAGTCCGGTCGCCCCCTCCAGCGGGACGCGACCCTTGGCTACCACGCGGCCGAGCGCGACGCCCGCACAGACCAGCAGCGACCATGAAACGGTCTTGGAGGCCTCCGCCAGGAGCGGTTGGGGGCCGGTGTCAGTCCCGAACCCGGCTGCCACCAGCAGCAGGGCGAGTTGCAGCAGGAGCCCGAGCAGGATCGCCAGCCAGGCAACCCGCAGCAGCATCGCCCAAGGGCTGCGCGGCGTGGTCGGCTTCGGCCGTCGAGCGACCCCCCGAACCAAGAGCCCTTGGATGAGCAGCACCAGGCCGCCGTACTGGAGGAGATCGCCGACACTGACCGCGGTCCGGACGCGCAAGACCCCGACCCGAGCGCCAAGCATCGGCAGGCGGGTCTCGGGCCCCGCAACCAGATACTGGGGACCGAGGTGGGTCACCTGGGCGCTGGTGGTATGGAGGTCCGCCGGCGGGGCTGGCGTCGACACCGGCATGGCGCCATTGAGCCCAACCACCAACAGATTGGCCAGCAGGCCGAGCGCCACCAGTGGCATCCCGGGCAGCTGCGCGTTGGCCCGTGCCACGATCAACAGCACCAGCAACGAGACCACCAGCAGCACCGAGCCGATCCCCCAGCGGCTGCCGTGCCCATGGCCCCAAGGCAACCCGAGCAGGAGCTGCAGCACCAGGGCGGCCACCAGGAGCGGCAACGCCTTCACGCGTGCCGCGCGGAGGCTATCCAGACGACCCCCGCGCAGCAGGCCCGCCACAATGCCGCAATCGATCACCAGCAGCAGCAGTACAAGTGTTCCAAGGAGCATGGGGCATGCCGCCGCCATTCAGGAACGGGCCGTTAGCTTGTCGTATCGGTTGGTCGGCCAACATGTCAGTCTGCGGTCGCCGGCCCATCACGCGCTGTGCCTCACGGCACGGTCGAACGGTGCTATCCAGCACAACCTGTCAAACACCGCCGACCGGGCCAGGTTACGGCCGGCAGCGTGGGCGCGGGCACGAGGGCGCCGGCGAGTTGGGAGATGGTTGCCTCTGATCGATCAGCTGACGCTGCGGGAGCGACGGAGTGGCTGCTCCGGTGCTGGCGCTGCGGAGCTTGCCAGCGAAGCAACACGCGCCGAACGGCGCGTCCCTTCCCCGCCGCCGCCAGTGGCCGGCGGGGTACCGGGCAGGCGGTCAAGCACGAATGCGATTGCCGCATGGACTCTGGATCCCACCGCGGTGCCGCCGCGACGCGAGGCCCAACGGCCCGCAGGTGCCATCCTCACCGCCAACATGGTGGACCCGCCGAGGACACGACCGTGCCGGCTTCCCCACCGATACCCCTTCAGGCGTTGCCGCTGGGGTGGGCTCCGCCTCCGAGCAGTCCGGGCAGGTCAGCGACGCTGTCGACGACCGCGTCCGGCTCGGCCTGGGCGCCTGGCTGCGGGCGGTCCCCCTTGCCGCTGCGGACCAGCACCACGGCCGCGCCGGCCGCGTGCCCGCCGCCGATGTCGGCGGCCAGGTCGTCGCCGACCACCAGCGCGGTCTGTGGCCCGCGGCCGTGCGCGTCCAGGGGCGCGGTGAAGAACTCCGGCGACGGCTTGCCCAGCACCCGGGCGGTCTGGCCGCTCGCATACTCCAGCAGCCGCACCCATCCGCCGGTGTCCAGGTGCTCGCCGTCGTCGCGGACCGCGATCCGGTTGACCTGAGTGGCCCACAGCTCCGCCCCGGCCCGCAGGGCCCGGAACGCGGCGTCCAGGTCCTGGTAGGTTGCCCCATCGCTGGGATCGGCGACCAGCACGTGGGTGACCGGCTCACCCGGCCCGGCCAGGCAGGCGGCCAGCAG
>DATHIG010000008.1:0-4294 GCA_035490035.1 Actinomycetes bacterium | reverse complement strand
TGTCACCATGACGAAGCAACTCGATCACCAGGCTCTGGTGGACTTCACCAGGCGATACATCGCGCTATGGACCGAAGCCGACCCGCAAGCGCGGTCCAGGCAGGTCGCCGACTTGTGGGCGCCCGCTGGTGCGCAGGTACTGGTGGACCCGCCCCAGGAGGTGCGGGATGCGGCCACCGCGTTGGCATTCCCGGTGCCTCGTCTCGAGGTGCGCGGCCACGACGAGATCGAACGTCGGGTGACCCAGGCGTACGCCACGTTCGTCGAGCCCGGCGTACACACATTCGAGGCGGCAGGCGATGCCGTGCTCCTGGCACCCGCTCTCGTCGGGTTGGGATGGGAGATGGTCGCCGTCGCTGACGGGACCGTCGCCGGGAGCGGCTACGACGTGATGGTACTCGACGACAACGGCCGCATCCTGCTGAACCACCAGCACATCGCACCGAGCTGAACCGAGGTCGTCGTTCAGCGCGAACCACTGTCCGGAGGAGGAATCGTGAAGCTTGACCGAGCAACGGTGTGCCTCCCCATCAAGGATCGCCTGGTATCGCACGCCTTCTACACCGCCCTCGGGTTCGTGACCGTGGGCGAGTTGGGTGACGATGGGCTACCCGAGCCCCTGCAGTTCGAGATCAGCGTCGGATTGCGTGTGATGCTGATTCCGTCGCGCGGCTTCGGGTGGGTGATCGGTGATCGCAAACGATCGCCGCGGGATGCGCATGAGTGTCTGGTCGTGATCGGGCTGGCCACCGATGCCGCAGTCGACGAGCTGATGCGTCGCGCGCAGGACGCCGGCGCCGAGATCGTCACCGAAGCTGGAAACCAGAAATGGGGATACGCCGGCGCCTTCGCCGACCCCGACGGCCACATGTGGCAGGTCAGCCGCGCCGACGGCTTCCTAACTCGATAGGGCCCGCTCGGAGTCTCGGTCATAGCGGATGCGCAGCCGCCGGCAGCCGGCCAGCCAGGCGATCGTGCGCTCGGCTTTCCACCGGTGGCGGCCCAGGCGGGTTGAGGACTCCACCCCACGGCGGGCGATGCGCACCTTGATCCCCCGGCGGGTGAGATGGCCGCGGCAGCGGCGGTTGTCGTAGGCCTTGTCGGCGTGACACTTGTCGAGGCGGCAGCGTCGGCCACCAGCCGGCGTCCGAACTTTGGGAATGTCGTCCAGCAGCGCCTCGAACACGGCCGCGTCAGGGAGGTTGGCCGCGGTCACCAGCAGCGACAGCGGCAGCCCGGTGCCCTCATTGGCCAGGTGCAGCTTGGACCCGGGCTTGGCTCGGTCGACCGGGTTTGCGCCGGTGTGATTCCCCCCGAACGGCGCGCAGGCTGAAGGAGTCCACACTGACCCGCGACCAGTCCAGCAGGCCGGCCGCGCCGAGTTCGCCCAGCAGGACCTCTTGCAATCGTTCGAACACCCCCGCGTGGGCCCACTCGGCAAACCGCCGCCAGCACGTCGTCACCGAACCGCAGCCGAACTCGGCCACCGGCAGCAGCGCCCACGGGGTCGAGGTACGAGCCATGAAGATGATCGCGGCCATGCAAGCACGGTCCGGCACGGTGCGGGGCGCGCCACCGCGGGCATGGGAGGGCGGGGGTGGCAACAGCGGTTGGACCCGCTGCCAGAGCGGCTCGGGCAGCAGCCGATCGGCCAAGGCGGTCATGGCCGAGCAGGATACCCAGCCGCACACCGGGTTGCTGACCCAACTCCCAGACCCCCACCATCGGGTCATGAACCAACCCCGCGAGATCCTCACCAGCGGGCCGGTGACGTTGCGGCGCTGGCGAGCGGCCGATGCCGACGCGGTCTACCAGGTGGTCATGCAGTCCCTGGAGCACCTGCTGCCATGGATGCAATGGGCCAGCGGCTACCGCCACGACGACGCCGTCCGGTTCACCTTCCAGAGCGAGCAGGACTGGGAGTCCAGGGTCGCCTATCAGTACGCGATCACCACCGACGATGCGGTCATCGGCAGCTGTGGGCTCATGCGCCGGATCGGCCCCGGCGGGCTGGAGATCGGCTACTGGCTGCATCCCGCCTACACCGGCCGTGGCCTGGCCACCACAGCCACGGCGGCGTTGGTGGGCCAGGCGTTCGCGCTCCCGGACATCGACCGGGTGGAGATCGTGCACGATCAGGCCAACACCGCCAGCGGCGGGATCCCCCGCCGGCTGGGGTTCACCGAGATCCAGCGGCGCACCCGGGCGCAAGGTGCGCTCGCGCCCGGCGAGGTCGGCATCGAGGTGGTGTGGCGGCTCACCCGATCGTGAACCGCCAGCCTTTCGATGCCCGAAGGCTTGGCCCCACAGCCAGCCAGACAGGTTCCGGAATGTCCACTAACAGCTGGTCGAAGGACTCTGCCTCGCGCACACGCGATATGTTGTTGAGCAGGGCACGGCGACTCTCTTCTTCAAGGGTGTCACGAGGAATCCGGCATTGATGTCGAAATCGCTTGCCGTCTGATCGCTTAGCAAGAGCGGCTTGCGAGATCGCGTCTTCGTCCCTCGACAGGCTGCGGAAGTAGGCCAACTCACTTTCCGCGCGAGGACGGTGGCGCCGCTTGTAGTCAACAGTGATCACGTCCAATCGAAATGCTCCACCGGATCCAAGCACCTCACTCCAAGGACTTGCCTTGCTTACTTCTCTTATTATCCATGTGCCCGAAATCTGGTCGCAGAGAAACTCCATGGTTGATCAAGAAGCAGGGCAACAGCTGGTGGGTTCGGGAGCAGACGGTTACATGGTTGCTTGGACGGGGTGGGTGCCGCCGGTCACGATCAGTTCGCCGTCGCGGAGGGGTTCCCGGCAGGCGGCGCAGACGGTCAGGGGGTGGAAGTCGCCGCCGCAGGTGTGCCGGAAGACGATGGGCTCGGCGCCGGGGTTGCAGTGGCGGTCGCCCCACTCCTTGAGGGCGAGCAGGATCGGCTGGAGCTCCATGCCGGCCTGGGTGAGCAGGTACTCGTAGCGCGGCGGGTGCTCGCAGTAGCGGCGGCGCTCGATCACGCCGGCTTGTTCGAGCTTGCGCAGCCGGGCGGTGAGCACGTCGCGAGGGGCCCCGGTGCTGGCCGCGATGTCCTGGAACCGGGTCTGTCCGTAGCGCAGCTCGCGGGCCACCAGCAGGGCGTAGCGGTCCCCGACGATCGACAGAGCGTCGGTGATGGAACACACCCGGCGGGATGGTTTGCTTTCTGGACTCACCGTGCTAGTGTACCCCGCACGGTGAGTTGTCGGTCAAACTCACTACGCCCGGCGGAAGGAGACGCAATGACCATCAGCGACCCGACTGCCCCTGACACCATCGTGCTGATCCACGGCTTCTGGGTGACCCCGCGGAGCTGGGAGGAGTGGATCAGCTACTACCAGGACAAGGGCTACCGGGTCCTGGCCCCGGCCTATCCCGGGTTCGAGGTCGAGGTCGAGGCCCTCAACGCCGACCCGACCCCGATCGAGAACCTGACAGTCCCCGCCGTCATCGACCACCTCACCGACGTGATCGGCGGGCTGGAGCGGCCGCCGATCCTGATGGGCCACTCCGCCGGTGGGGTCTTCACCCAGCTCATGCTCGACCGCGGCTACGGCGCGGTCGGCGTCGTCATGGACTCGGCCCCCACCGAGGGCGTGCCCGTGGTGCCGCTGTCGCAGCTCAAGTCGACCTTCCCGGCGCTGCGGACCGTCGGGCGCAAGAAGGCCGCCGGCTTCACCTTTGAGCAGTGGCACTACGCCTTCTGTAACACCTTCACCGAGGAGCGCTCCCGGCAGCTGTACGAGCGCTACCACATCCCCGCCTCGGTGAAGGTCCTGTGGGGCAGCGCGCTCGCCACCCTCGAGCCCGGCCACCAGGACACCTTCGTCAACTACGACAACGACCAGCGGGCCCCGCTGCTGTTCATCTCCGGCACCCACGACCACCTCATGCCGCCCTCGGTGCAGCGCTCCAACGCCAAGCACTACAAGTCCAAGACGGTCACCGAGGTGGTGGAGTTCGACGGGCCGCACCTGCTTCCGTCCCGCGACGGCTGGCAGGAGGTCGCCGACTACGCCCTGGAGTGGGCCGTCAGCCACGCGCGCCAGGGCAACCCCCGGCAAGCACCAAACGCCGGCGGCTGACGACGCGTATCACCCATATTGGTGGCCCGACGGCCCTGATCGAGGTGGACGGCTGGCGGCTGCTGACCGACCCGACCTTCGACCCCCCGGGCCGCCGGTACACCTTCGGCTGGGGCTCCAGCTCGCGAAAGCTGACCGGCCCGGCGATCGCCGCCGCCGACCTCGGCCCGATCGACGCGGTGCTGC
>DATHIG010000007.1:0-2481 GCA_035490035.1 Actinomycetes bacterium | reverse complement strand
GGTATCCGGACCTGACCCAGGACAACGCCTCGGTCCACCAGCCGCGACCGCCTGAGGAGGGCTACCACCTGAGCGAGGACCTGGCCGATCAGGCGATCAAGCTGGTCCTGGACGCTCACGTGAACGCCCCTGAGAAGCCGTTTTTCATGTACTACGCCACCGGCGCGGCCCACGCTCCTCATCATGTTCCCAAGGAGTGGGCCGACCGGTACCAGGGCAAGTTCGACATGGGCTGGGACCGCTACCGCGAGATCGTCCTCCAGCGTCAGAAGGACCTCGGCCTCCTCGCTCCGGATGCCGAGCTGTCACCACGCGACCCGGATGTGCCGGAGTGGGACTCGCTGTCGGACGACCAGCGGCGGCTCTATACCCGGATGATGGAGGTCTACGCCGGGTTCGTCTCCCACGCCGATCACCACTTCGGCCGCGTCCTCGACACCCTGGAGCGGATCGGGGAGCTGGACAACACCCTGATCATGATCATCAGCGACAACGGCGCCTCGGCCGAGGGCGGACCGACCGGCTCCTTCAACGAGATGCTGTTCTTCAACATGGCGCCCGAGAGCTTCGAGCAGAACCTGGCCAAGATCGACGAGCTGGGGGGCACGGCGTCCTACAACCACTATCCCTGGGGCTGGACCTGGGCTGGGAACACGCCCTTCCGGCGCTGGAAGCGCGAGACCTACCGCGGCGGCTCGACCGATCCCTTCGTCCTGGCCTGGCCGGCCGGGATCGCGGCCCGGGGAGAGGTGCGCGCGCAGTACGCGCACGCGATCGACATGGTGCCCACCGTCCTGGAGGCGCTCGGCATCGACCCTCCAGCGGCGATCCGTGGTGTCAGCCAGTCGCCGCTTGAAGGCGTCAGCTTCGCCCACACCTTCGACGCCGCCGACGCGCCGACCAACCACACCACCCAGTACTTCGAGATGTTCGGGCACCGCTCCATCGACCATGACGGCTGGCGGGCGGTGTGCCCGTGGCCGGCCCCCAACTTCACCGAGGCGGCGCAGCTGGGCCGCAAACTTGGCGACCCCATCACCCCTGAGGTGCTGGACCAGCTGGACCGGGAGGGCTGGGAGCTGTACCACGTGGCCGAGGACCCAGCCGAGTCGACGAATGTGGCCGCCGACCACCCCGACCGGCTACGCGAGCTGATCTCGTTGTGGTGGGACGAGGCCGACAAGTACAAGGTGCTGCCGATCGACGGCTCGTTGCAGGCCCGCCTGGCCGCCGAGCGCCCCCAGACCTCCAAGCCCCGCACCAGTTACGTCTATTACCCTGGCGGCGCGGTCGTGCCCGCCTTCGCGGCCCCGCCGGTGTTCAACCGCCCCTACAGCATCGAGGCCGATGTGGAGATCCCGGCCGGCGGCGCCGAGGGCATCCTGGTCGCCCAGGGCGGGGACGCCGGCGGCTACGCCTTCTACCTCAAGAACGGCCGCCTCCATTACGACTACAACTACCTGGGCCGAGACCGCTTCGAGTTGGTGTCCCCCGACCCGCTCCCGGAGGGACGCCACGCGCTGCGCTATGAGTTCGAGCCCACCGGGGAACCCGACATCCGCAACGGCAAGGGCGTCCCCGGCCGCGGCCAGCTGTACGTCGACGGCCACCTGGTCGCCAACACCGAGTTCCCGCACACGGTCCCGCTCATCTTCGAGCTCGAGGGGCTGAGCTGCGGCTACGACTTCGGCGCACCAGCCGGGGAGGGCTACGAGCCACCCTTTGCATTCACCGGCACGATCCACAGCGTCACCTTCGACGTCTCGGGCGAGCTCATCAACGACGACGAGGCGGAAGTGGCGCGGCTGCTGGCCCAGCAGTAAGGAGGATGGCCGGCGGGCGGCTCCCGGCAGGGAGCACGGGGCCGGGGCTTTGCCGGCCCGGCCGCAGGCAACCCCGGCCGTGGGGTCCCGCCCCGCTACGCTACGTAGGAGTCCGTCTGGCCGATTCAGAGCCCGTCGATGGGCCTCCTTCGTCGGCCCACGACGAGCAAATAGTTGGAAGACGGGCGATTAAGCCGACCCTACGGGTCGGGCGCGCATTCCAGAAAACCAACTTGCGGCTGCGCCGCCACGCCGCCATACCCACATTTCTCCCTGGCCGTGTCGCGTCATTTGCGGGTTCCCATCGCATGAGGACTACAGGCGGGCACCCGAGCGTGCCGCCTACACGGTCGTTGTCTCCCTAGAATCACCCGCTTGGGATGATGACGGCTCACCCGGGGTCGGCGGCAGAGTGGGCGCTGGCGGACGTGGCTCGCGTGCCGGCCTGCCGACAAGGAGGACCCCATGGTGAAGACCTATCCCGAGGACACCAGCTTCACCGGCCGGATCGGCCGGACCTGGCAGGAATCCGAGCTGGCTCGGCCGCCGCCGAGACCATCCCCATCGCGGTCATCGCCTCGGTGAGAGGCTGACTGGTGGCCACCACCCCGCAACAGCGAGCCACCCGACACCAGGGCGGTCCAGCACCGGCCAGCAG
>DATHIG010000006.1:0-3548 GCA_035490035.1 Actinomycetes bacterium | reverse complement strand
AAGAGGCCATCCTGTTCACCCATTACGGTGTGGAGTACCGGCCGTCGACCGACCCCGAACCAGGAGTCGCCGGGTCGCCCGGGTCGGGCCCTGGCGCAACCGGGTCCGTCGAGTCGACATGCGCGGTTGCACCGGAGGCGGGCTCCGCCGGTCCGACCGAGGCCGTCCCAGCCGAGCCGACCGAGGTCGTTGACCCCGCCGGCGGCGCCCCCGGCTCCGGCGAGCCGACCCCGGCCGACCCCGAGCCAGCTGACCTCGCCAGCGACCACCCCGGCCCCGACCAACCGCCCGGCGCGGTCCCAGCCGACCCCGGGACCACCGGACGGGTCGGGATGCCCGGAGCCGAGGCTGGCCAGGTCGGGCCCGTGTACGAGCGCTTCGACGAGGAACCACCCCGGTCCCATCCCGACCTTTCCCACCCCGTAGCGGTCGAGCCAGGTGTTCCCGGCTCGACCGCGGCAACCCCGTCGGGGCCCACCCCGACGACCGTCGACGCGGGAGACCCCACCCAACCGATCCACGGTGTCGAGGGCGGGACCGGTTCCCCGCCGCCTGACCTCGAGTCCGACCGGTGGCCTTCAGCGACCTCGGAACGCGGCGCCGGCGACCCAGACCCCTATTCCGCCGGCCCGGGACCCCTGCCGGCCACCGACGATGCGGGAAGGCCGGCCTGGCTCGCACCTGATCCGAGCACCGAGCCGCCCGCCACCGACCAGGAGGAGGATCCAGGACGGACCGCCGGCCAGGCCGCGCTGCCCGCCGAGGATCGACCGCGGGCGCCCGGTGAAGCCCGGTGGGCGCCAGGCGAGTCCGGGTGGGCTCCCAGCCCCGTTGAGGAGCGCGAGCCCGCCGGCCATCCGGCAGGCGCCAGTGACCGGTGGCGCGAGGCGAAGCTGGCCGCCGAACGAGAACGAATCGCCCGGGCGGCGGCCGTCCAACCCGAGGGGCGCTCGCCGCTGGGACGGGCCAAGCGCCGCCTGGAACGTCTGGTCTCTGGCGGCCAGGCACCAGACGACACCGCAGAGGTCTCGCCCGCCGATCGGGACGCCGCCGAACGGGCCCGCCGCGAGCGTCTCGGCCTCGACGAAGACGACCCCCGCAGCCGCTGACTCACCCGAGCGGGTGGCCTCAGGCAGGCGCCTGGGTGGAGGCGGCGGCCAGTCGACCGACCGCGGCGGCCGCCAGCCGCCGGAGCGCAGCGGTCCGGTCGCCGACCTGGCCACCCTGCAGCCGGATCACCACCGCCGTGTCGCCCCGGACGACCGCAACGGTGTCGCCGCGGATGAAGGCCTGGTCGCCGATGCCCGGAACGCTGTCGCCGAAGCGCCGGTTCACGTGGACCAGCAGCTTGACCAGGTCCCCGGCGGCCGTGAACACCGACACCGAACCGCTGCCTGATGCCGCCCGGTACTCGCAGCCGCGCATCCGCCCAACCGGCAGCGGCTGTTCGAACAGCGGGCGCGCCGGCGCGACGGGCGTCCCGAGCGCCAGGCCGGCATCCTCGGCCGTCACCATCTTGGCCGGGTCGACCTCGATCCCGGGACTGGCCAGCATGCCGTCCAGCCCAGCCGTCAAGACCGCCGCCGTGCCCACGCCCTGGTCGGACCCGGGCACGGCAGGCATCTCCGCCGCCTCCACCATGGCCGGGAGAGGAGGAGCTGTCGCTCGAGAACCGCTGACCAGGTCGACCTGGAACACATGCCCGAGCCGCGGACCGATGGTCGCCTTGACGAGGCTGCCCTCCCGGAAGCGGTCGTACACGCCCGCCGGGACCAGCCACGCCTTGACCTTGTCCAACCTACCGGAGTCGACGCCGAGGTAGTGATCGGACTTGTTGTTCCCCCGGCTGTAGGTCCGTCTGCGGACCACCTGGCCTTCGACCTGCTGCCTGGAGACGAGGTCGAGGACCGCCCGCAGCATCGTCCACACCCCCCAGGCGGCGACCAGGACGGCCGTCACGGCCAGGACGGCCGCCGCCGCCTGGACCCAGCCGGCGGCCTGGTCGGCTTCGGTGAACCCGTCGGCCCAGTCGCGCAGCCCGAGCATGAGCCGCAGGACCCCGTAGCCGGCACCGGCCACGGCCAGGCCGACCAGAATCGCGATCGCCGGCTTCCGGCCCCAGATGAAGCTGAGCCGTGGATACCTGACCTTGACCATCCGCCAGCGACCCCCGTACGCGGACCAGGCCCGGTGGTCGTCCTCGGCCCCCATGGGCAGCGCCTGCAGCGCCGCCGTGGCCACCCCGAGCGCGGCGCCGTATCCGAGGTACCGGTCCCAGACCGCGACCGAGGCCGGCGGGAGGGTCGGGAACACCTCGTTGCGGCCAAGGTAGGAGCGGACGCCGAGCCAGCGGGCGGCCGCCGCTGCTCCAGCGGGCGTGTCCCGTTGGTCCCTGAAGAGCTTCATCGACGAGGTGAGCAACGCCCAGATCGCCAGGCCGACTCCGATCGTGCCGAGGTCCAGCCCCCCGGCGGCATTGGCGAGCAGGACGCCGAGGCCGGCCGGCACCAGCGCCGCCAGCCGCAGCAACGCCTTGACCGGCGAACTCCAGCGGTCGCGGGTCAGCCCTCGTTCGCGGGCGTCCCGGACCACCCTGCGCTGGAAGGCCCGCCACCACCGGGTCGACTGGTCCTGCGGGCCGGTGGTGAGCGCTTCGGCCGGGACGATCCCATCGACGGCCAGCCCGGCGACGTGGTCGAGGACCATGCGTTCGTAGGTCTCCAGGCCATCCGCGGCGGCCCGGCGGATCCGGCACACCGTCCGGCCCGGCCCGTACTGCTCCAGGTCGACGAAGTCACGGGCAGCCAGGTCGAGCAGGGTGGCCGGGATGGCGTCGGCAGTGACCCGCCAGTCGTTGGTCAGCAGGTCCACAACCGCCGGAGGCTCTTCGCCGAGGTCCATGGTGGCCGGGCCGGGGTCGATGTCCCGGGGCCGGGTCGCGAAGGCCACCACCAACAGCGCCACGAGCCAGAGGACGACCGCCGGCACCGTCGCGCCCAACAGCGGCGTCACCAGCTGCGGGAAGGTGGTGGCGCCCGCTTCGGCCAGCACCGGCACCACCAGCCCGCCTCGGCGCCTAGAACTGGACCCGGATTGGGCCCCGCTCCTCCCCGCCGGCCTGGAAGTACTCGCGGGTCCGGAAGTTGAACATCGCCGCGAAGATGCTCTGCGGCACCGTGGTGACGGCGTTGTTGTACGACAGGACGGCGTCGTTGTAGTACTGCCGGGCGTAGGCCGCCCGGTCCTCGGTGGCCGACAGCTCCTGCTGCAGCTCGAGGAAGTTCTGGCTGGCCCGCAGGTCGGGATAGGACTCGGCCACCGCGAACAGGCTCTTCAAGGCGCCCGTGAGCACGTTCTCGGCCGAGGCTTGATCGGCCGGGCCCTGGGCGTTGATGGCCCTCGCCCGTGCCTCGGTGACCGCCTCCAGGGTCCCCCGCTCATGGGCGGCATAGCCCTTGACCGTCTCGACGAGGTTGGGGATGAGGTCGTGGCGCCGCGTGAGCTGCACGTCGATCTGGGCGAAGCCGTTCTGGTACGCGTTGCGAGAA
>DATHIG010000005.1:0-2938 GCA_035490035.1 Actinomycetes bacterium | reverse complement strand
ACTCCTCGGACAGCGTCGACGGCGGGACGTCGTCGACGCCAAGGAATGCATGGATGCGCGACAGCGTCGCCGCGCGCTGCTCCTTGAGGTCCTCGGAGGTGATCACCAGCAGCTGCTCCCGCCGGAAATGCTCCAGGTACTGCTCGATCTGCATCGCGTACCTGCTGGCCGCCAGGATGGAAGGGTCGGTGACAAGTGAGGCCTCGATGGTGTTGCGCTGGCGTCCCCGCCGCACCTCATCCAGGTACCCGGAGCGGAATCGCTCGATCGGGTGACGCACGATGTAGATGAGGCGGACATCAGGGATCAGCTTCGCGATCCGACCGGGTACCCCCGCAAACAGCGGGTGCTTGCTGTAGTTGGGGGAGGCCTCGCCGACCGCGGCCGCGTCACCCGCCGCCGCGAACTGCCGCTCGTACCAGGACGTCCCCTTGGCCCATCCGTTGCTCTCGACGAAGAAGTTCAGCTCCTTGCTCGCCGGCATGAACACCTGCGGGTGCGCCCGCAGGTAGCGGTAGAGGCTGGTCGTGCCCGCCTTGGCGGCGCCGATGACGAGGAAGCTAGGGAGCATGTCGTCCGGTCACAGGCAGAGGGCGCGGAACCGGATGCTGCCGTGCAGTCGCCCGACCCGGAAGGCGGTCCTGCGCAGCCAGCGGCCCTGGTCGACCGGCGACCGCAACAGGTCGGGGAGATGGACCATGCTCCACCCCCAGGCCCAGCAGGCACGGGAGACCCGCTGGCGGGGGATGCCGCGGTCGCGGAACGCGCGGTACAGCTGCACCTCGGCGCGACCGTACTCATACTGCTGGTGGAGGAAGGCCCGCCGCGTGCTGCGATGGCGGTACAGCATGACCGCCTCTGGCGCGTAGCCGAGGCGGTAGCTGGCAAGCTGGGCGCGCCAGCACAGCTCGACCTCGCTGCCGCCCCGGACGAAGTCCTCGTTCCAGCCGCCGAGCGCCCGCAGCACGTCGGCCCGAACCGCGATGTTGGCGCTGGTGGCGTAGGGCAGGAAGCGGAGGGCTCTGGGCAGCTCGGCGGCGGTTCTGGTCCAGCGCCAGGCGCGGGCCGCCGGGTCGTTCAGCGCCTCCTCGTCGAGCCGGCCGCCGACCAGGTCATGGTGGTCGAGGCCGGCGACCATCGCCGCCAGCCAGCTCGGTGTGGCCACGTCGTCGGCGTCGCAGAAGGCGATCAGGCCTCCAACGGCAGCGGCGGCGCCGGCGTTGCGGGCGTGGTTGGTGCTCCTGCGGCCGGATGCTTCGACCAGCCGCAACCGTGGCAGCCGGTCTGCCCACGCCTCCACCAGCTCGGCGGTGCCATCGGTCGAGCCGTTGTCGGCCACCACGGCCTCCCACGGCCCGTCATAGGTCTGCCCGGCGAGCGCGTGCAGCTGCTGGCCGAGCGTGGCCTCGCCGTTCAGGACCGGGATCACGACGCTGACCGTGGGAACCGGCGTGCTCGCGTCAATGGCCGCGGACTGCAGCAGGGTCATGGCCGGGCACCGCGGCGCCGCTCGGCCAGCCGGGTGCGCCACCGGTCCGAGACGGTCACGGCCCGTGGCCCGGCCAGACATGCCACCCACCAGCCGCACGTGCGCCACCGCGGCCTGACCAGCAGGGAGCGACTGCTGGCGGCGATCGCCTGACGCCAGCGGCCCGACCGCAGGTAGGCCAGCCCCATCGCCCCGAGCAGGTAGGCTCGACGCCCAGGGTCGGTGGCGTAGGTGCCCCGGTGCTTGGCCAAGGTATGCTCGATGCCGGCGGCGCGAGCCAGCAGGTTGCCGGACAAGCCTGGGGTTGCCTGGACGGTCTGACGGTAGCCGACCGTTGGCACGCCCTGGATCGAGCAGACCGCGTTGAGGCGCAGGAACAGGTCGTCGTGTTCCCAGGCCGGCAGCCGCTCATCGAAGCCGCGGATCTGGCAGAGGACCTCGCGAGGGGCGACCAGCGTGTTGTGGTTGAGCCGGCTCCCGGTCCCGGCCGCCTCGAGCGGGTACCGTCGTCCCCTCGGCAGGGTCATGGGTCGCCTGGTTTCGAGCACGCGGCCGCCCTCGTCGACCACCCGAACGCCCGTGAGGACCGCCACCGGCGCGGGCAGCGCAGAATCCTTGGCCGCGCGCAGGCTCAGCGCCAGCATCTCGGGCTCGAGCTCGTCGTCGTCGTCGAGAAAGGTGACCCAGCGCCCCCTGGCTACCGCGAGGGCCCGGTTCCTGGCTGCGCACGGCCCCATCGGGCGGTCGAGGCGGATGACCCGGAGATGATGGTCGTCGCTGGCCAGCCGCACCGGGTCGATCGAGCCGTCGTCCACGACCACGACCTCGATGTCGGTCACGGTCTGGGCAAGGGCGCTGGCGACCGCCCGCGGCAGCAACGCGGGGCGGTCCCTGGTCGGAACGACCACGGTAACCTCTGGCCCCGCCCCGAGAGCTTGGCGACTCATACGACCCGAAGATTAATGAGTGCTCAAGTCGGTCGCAAGTCACGAACTCCTCAGACCCGATCGCCTGCGGCCAGCTCGAGGTAGAGCTGCTCGATCCGAGGGACCGCGACCGAGGACCGGCAGCCGGCCGGGAACTCGAACGACTCGATCCGCAGCGCCTGGCGGATGGACTCGGCGAGGGAGACAGGATCCCGCCGAGCAGCGACGACGATGCCATCGGACGCCAACCCTTCGAATCCGGGCAGAGGAGTGCAGGCCAGCGGGACACCTGCGGCCAGCGCTTCGAGCCCCGAGTACCCGAACTCCTCCCAGCTGCTCGAGATCACACAGCAGCCCGAGGCGGCGAGCAGCTGGCGTACCTCGTCTGGCCGACGAAGCCCAAGGGCCCGGCAGTGGGAGGGGAGTCGACCTGCCGTCGCCGGGTTCCGGAAGCCCCCGATGAGCAGGAGCTGCAGGCCGGGCAGCTCTCTGGACAGCAGCCCGGTCGCCGCGATCGCCAGGT
>DATHIG010000004.1:0-2303 GCA_035490035.1 Actinomycetes bacterium | reverse complement strand
CTGCAGGAACCGGCAGGCGCCGGGCGCTGGCCGGGAGGTCGACGCTGAGCACCCGCAGGGGATCCTCCCGGGTCACCACGACCTGGTAGCCGACGATATCGACGCCCGGTGTCCGGACCGGCTTCCATGCGACCACGGCGTCGCCGCGCGACACCTCGGCGTCGTCGCGGGGGCGGACGATCCTGGGCCCGTCGGGGATGTCGTGGGTCAGCCGGGTGGTGCCGAGCAGCAGGTGGCGGCGGCGCATCTGGCCTCCCAGGCAGGTCGGCACCCGCTCCGGTCGCGGGTGGTCCGCCGCTTCTTAGCAAGGAGCGCCTGAACCCAGGCTGAACAAAGCTGAACGCCCTTGTCGGTTTCGTGGTCCCTGCCGCCGCCTCACCGCACCGGCAATCATCCTTGTCGTGCAGGGACCCTTGAAGACGGTCCCTGCGGCCGCAGCCAGAGTGACGCCTGGGTCGGCTACTCCCAGCGTCACGATCACGCTCCGTGTGGCCCACCTCCGTCTCTGGACCGTTACGGACTCCTGCGCGGATTGGAGGGGAGGAGTGTGGCGATCATGAAGCCGGAGACGAACTCTGCGAAGCGCGGCATGGACCAGCCGCGCTTCAGGACGAGCAGCTCGTAGAGTTCGACAGAGCTGCAGGTCCACAGGACGTCGGTGGCCTCGGCCAGGGTGACGCCCCGGCGTAGGTAGCCGCGCTGCTGCAGGAAGCGGCCGTGGTGTGCCATCCGTTCCAGGCGTTCGTCGTCGCTGGCGTTGAGCAGCGCCGCCATCTCAGGGTCGGTGGCCGCAGCCTCGCGCATGAGCAGCCGGATCGGCGTCACCACCGAGGCAACCTCGGCGGTCAGCACACCCCAGTTGCGCATGATCGTCTCCGGGTCGGTTTCGCGTTCCCGCATCGCATCCGAGCGCTGGTACGCCGGGACTGTCCCCCGCCCGGTCAGGCCGCGCTCGTAGATGGCGCGGACCAGCCCCGGCTTGCCGCCGAATGCCTTGTAGATGGTCTCCACCGAAACGCCGGCCTCCCCGGCGATCGCGGCGATCGTGGTGGCGGCGTATCCAGCCTGGAGGAACTGCCGCTGAGCGGCGTCCAGGATGGCCTCCCGGTTGCGGCGGGCCTGGGCCTGGCGGCCGCTGGAGTCGTAGCGACGTTTGCTCTTGACGGGGGCCATAGATCTGTTCCATTCTCCTGTATCAGTTACAGTCGAGTGTAACAGACTCGGGGGAGGTCGTCATGAAACGAGCGGGCCAGGGGCCGGCGGCGATGGTGGAGCGGCTCCTGGAAGCGGTGAACGCCCACGACCTGGAGGCGACGGTGGCCTGCTTCGCCGACGACTACCTCAACGAGACGCCGGCGCATCCACAGCGCGGATTTCGCGGCAACCAGCAGGTCCGCCGAAACTGGACCCAGATCTTCGCCGGCGTGCCCGATCTTCACGCGCGGGTGCCGCGCATCGCCGTCGACGGCGAAACCGTCTGGGTCGAGTGGGACCTCTCCGGCACCCGGGGTGACGGGGCCGACTTCCTGATGCGGGGAGTGGTCATCTTCGCCGTCACCGGCGCCACCATCACCTCGGCGCGGTTCTACCTGGAGCCGGTCGAGCAGACCAGCGGCGACGTCGACGCCCATACCAACCGGGTGGTGGGCACCACCGCCGCCGACGCGGACACGGCAGGGGTGCGGCCATGATCTTGATTGGCGGCGGGACCGGCACCCTGGGCGCCCAGGTCGTCCGGCTACTCGTCGATCGGGGCCAGTCCGTTCGGGTGCTCACCCGTGACCCGGCCCGCGCGCGGCAGCTGCCCGACACGGTCCAAACCCTCGCCGGGGATCTGCGGGACCCGACCGCGGTGGCCGCGGCGGTCCGCGGGTGCGCGACGGTGATCTCGGCGGTGCACGGGTTCGTGGGCCCCGGCAAACCCAGCCCCGAGTCGATCGACCGCGACGGCAACCGCGCCCTGAATCAGGCGGCGGCCGCCGCCGGTGTGGAGCACGTGGTGCTGGTGTCGGTGCTGGGCGCAGCCCAGGACCATCCGATGTCGCTGCACCGCGCCAAGTACGCCGCCGAGCAGGCACTGCAGGCCAGCGACCTGCAGTGGACGATCATCCGGCCCGCCGCGTACCTGGAGACCTGGATCGCCATCATCGGTGCCAAGCTCCCCGGCAATTCCCTGGTGTTCGGCCCCGGCCGCAACCCCATCAACTTCGTCTCCGCCGGTGACGTCGCCGCCATCATCGACCTCGCCGTCCACGACCAGTCGCTGCGCGGCCAACTCCTGGAGGTCGCCGGCCCCGAACAGC
>DATHIG010000003.1:0-2115 GCA_035490035.1 Actinomycetes bacterium | reverse complement strand
CGCCACCCTGCACGCGCCCGTGGAGGCGGTGTACGCGGCCCTCATGGACCCGCGGGTGCTGGTCCGCACCATCCCCGGCTGCGAACGCCTCGAGCAGGTCGGCGAGGACGCCTACCAGATGACGGTCACCGCCGGGGTCGCCTCCATCCGGGGGACCTACGCCGGCGATGTCCGGCTCACCGACCAGCGGGCGCCGCACGGGTTCGTGCTCAGGGCCAGCGGGTCCGGCGCCCCCGGGACGGTGTCGGCCGACGTCGCCGTCGAGCTGGCCTCCGGCGACAACGGCACCACCGTGCTGAGCTACGACGCCGACGCGGTCGTGGGCGGCATGATCGGCGGGGTCGGCCAGCGCCTCCTGGCCGGGGTGGCCAAGCGGACCGCCGGGGAGTTCTTCGCCGCCGTCGACGACGCCCTCAATGGCCCGGCGCCCACCGAGGCCGGGGAGCCGGTGGCCGCCGCCGGCGGGGTGGCCGTCCCGGCCGGGGCCGGGGAGCCGGTGGCCGCCGCCGGCGTGACCGCCCCGGGTGGGGTGGCCGTCCCGGCCGGAGCCGGGGCCGGGCCGGTCGCCGGGCAGCGGGTGTTCACCGCTCCGGGCCGCCGGCCGGCCACCGCCGGCCTCCCCGGCGGCGAGCTCGCCGCCGGGGTGGTGCTGGGGGCCGCCACAGCCCTGCTGGGCGCGCTGGTCGGCGGCTACCTGGCCCGCCGCGCCGGCCGTCCCGGCCGGGGCCGGGCGCGCTGACCGGCATGCGCGCGTTCACCGCGGCCGCCGTCCAGGTCGCCCCGGCCCCCGGGCCGCTGCGGGCCAGCGGCGTCAGGGCCAACCTCGACACCTGCGTCGACCAGCTCGAGCGCTGCGTCGCCGCCACCGGCGCCGAGCTGGTCGTCCTGCCCGAGTCGGCGACCACCGGCTACACCCCCGGCGTCGACCCCGAGGCCCTGTGGGAGCTGGTCAGCGAGGTCCCCGGCGCGGTCACCGAGCCGCTCCAGGAGGCGGCCGCCCGCCTGGGCGTCCACGTCGTGTTCGGCACCTACGAACGGGGCGAGCGGCGCGGCACCGTCCACAACACCGCGGTGCTGGCCGGCCCGTCCGGGGAGGTGCTGGGCAGCTACCGCAAGACCCACGTGTTCTACCTGGAGGACCGGGCCGCGGGCGGCTGGGTCACCCCGGGCGACCGGGCCGTGGTGGTCTCCACCGAGCTCGGCGCCGTCGGGCTGCTGATCTGCTACGACGGCGACTTCCCGGAGCTGGCCAGGGCCGAGGCGGTGCTCGGGGCCGAGGTCCTGTGCCGTCCGTCGGCGCTGCTGCGCTCGGCCGACATCTGGGAGCTGACCAACCGGGCACGGGCCTACGACAACCACGTGTTCGTGGTCGGGGCCAACGCCACCGGGACCGACCCGGCCGGGATGCTGTACTTCGGCAACTCCATGATCGTGACCCCGGTGGCCGAGGTGGTGGCGCGGGCCGCCTCCCAGCAGGGCTGGTGCAGCGCCCGCCTCGACCCGGCCACCGCCATGGCCACCGTCGCCCCCGGGTCGAGCATCCCCCAGCGGTTCGACCACCTGGCCGACCGCAACCTGGCCATGGTCGAACGCCACCTCGGCGAGCTGCGCAGCCCGGCCAGGACGCCGTTCCCGCACCCTCCCCCGGAGCGGTAGCCGATGGCCCCCCATCGCCGACGCATCCGGGTCGGGATCGACACCGGCGGCACCTTCACCGACGTGGTCGCCTTCGACGAGGACACCGGCGAGCTGGTCGCCACCAAGACCCCGTCGACCCCGGCCGACCCGGCCGACGGCTTCATGGCCGGGATCGCCAAGGTCCTCGAGGCGCTGGAGGTGACCGGGGAGGCGGTCACCGCCGTCTGCCACGGCACCACCGTGGCCACCAACCAGCTCCTGGAGGGCAAGGTCGGCCGGCTCGGCTTCGTCACCACCGAGGGGTTCGGGGCCCTGCTGGAGATCGCCCGCCAGAGCGTCCCCGACGGCTACGGCAACAGCTACTTCTGGGTCAAGCCACCCCGGATCGTCCCCGCCGACATGGTCCGCACCGTCGGCGGCCGGCTCGACCACCGCGGCGCCGAGCTGCGTCCGTTCGACGAGCCGCAGGCAAGGGCG
>DATHIG010000002.1:0-2837 GCA_035490035.1 Actinomycetes bacterium | reverse complement strand
TCGGTCCGCTGGCCGTAGTTGATCTCGGTTTCGGCTCTTATGCGCGACTTCTTGTGATGGGCAGGCAAGGGGTGCCGGTTCGGTGTCCGGCTTGCTCCTGTGTCCCTTGTGGATGGTGCTGGTGGCAGGTTTCAACCGATTGGCTGCGGCAATGCGGTGAGGCGGGCGTACGCGGTGGCTAGCTCTCGTGCCCAGGGCCACTGGTGGGCGATACGCAGGATGGTGCGTCTGGCGGTGCGCACCAGCCGGGCGGCGACGTGCAGCAGTCGGTAGCGCAGTTTCTTCGGCTCGGCCAGGGCGTGTTCGCCGTCGAGCAGCAGGGTTTGGGTGAAGGCGAGCAGGTCGATACCGACCAGGGCGAGCTCGAGCCACGCGGCGTTGATGGCGAACTGGCGGGACGGGAACCGGCCAAAGCCGGTGTCCTTGCCGCAGCGGATGCGATCCTCCACGCGGGCATGGCCGCGATGACGCAGCTCGAGCAGCTGCACCGAACACGCTGTCCGTGGGGTGTCGGTGATGAACACCTGATGGCGCAGGCCTTCGATGCTGTCGAACACCGACAACTGGGCGCCGGGATGGGGCCGCTCCCGCCGCACGATCATCCGGGTTCCCTCGGGGTAGGCCGACAGGTCAACCAGGTGAGTGATTTCAGCGATCTCGGCTCCGTCGCGTAGCTCGCGGTCGGCGTCGATGGCCGGGATCCAGTCCACACAGGCGGTGATGGCGGCGCGGATGGGTTCGGTGATGGCGAACCCGACCGAGAAGAACGTGCGCACACCCTGCTCGCGCAGGCTGCGGATGTGGCACAGGAAGGCGTGGCTGGCTCCGGCTGAGTCGCACCGGATCAGGACGTCCTCGCCGTGGCGCAGGTGATCGGGGATCTGCGCCAAGGCCAAGTCCAGCACGGTGATGTGATCGGCGGCGGTGTTCGATCCGCTGTTGCCGGGCCGGAGCAGACCGGCGAGAGCTTCGCCGGTGGCATCCAGGAAGCACAGCAACGGGTGATAGCCGAAACTCTTCTTCCAGGTCTTGGCCGCGGACTGCTTGTCGGAGTGGCAGATCACGATCGTGGCGTCGATGTCTAACACGAACCCGCCGATGGTGAACCCGCCCACCATCGACGAGGTCAGTCGGCCGGTCTCGGCCGCTTGCGCCCACGCCAACTCGCGAGCCCGAGCACGCGCCGCGCGGATCCGGTCCAGTGCCGCGGTGTCGATGCCGTCCAACACCCGCCAGGCGGTCGCGTCCGAGGCGACCGGCCCGAACAGCTCACTCTGGTTGCGCAAAACCGCGAGGTCGGCAATAGCTTCGCCGCCGTCGGCGAGCATCACCGCCAGATCGAGCGCGACCCGGCCCGGGTCATGACCTTGATCCCGTTGTCGCAGCGGCGCCAGCGCCTCGCTCATCGCCACTGACAGGCCGGTTGCGTCGGCCAGATCACTCAGCATCCGGGTGCCGGCGTGGCCGACAACGCCACGCCCATCCGCGGTGACTACGACCTTCGGGCGGGACGACATAGGCTTCACTTCGCAGGTGCCCTTCTCCTGAGCCGACAGATCCCTTAGCAAGATCCATCGTCCCAGGTAGAGGGGCACTTCCATGTCTCCGCCACGCTCAGCTATGCAGTGCTACTGAATGACCCGGGTTAAGCTCAATACCGGTAACTTAGGGTCGTGATATCCGTTTGACCCGTTTGGGTTTGGTGGCGGCGACGATGGTGATGCTTGGTTCGGCTGGGCGATGTGGAGGGTGATGCTGGGCGCGTTTGAGGGGCCAGCCGGCGACTTTTCGTTTGATGACGCGGGGGTTGGCCCGTCGGCGTCGTGGCGGGAGTAGGCGTTCGAGGAGTTCAGCGAGCGTGTGCTTGACGGCGCGGGCGAGTCTGCCGGGGGGAAAATGCCGCCTGGTCGGTGACCTGGCGACGTACGACTCGCAGCGATCGGATGAACGAGATCCGGTCGGGGTCGTGGTCGCCCTCTCGGGCGGCCTGGTGCATCAGGTGTCTGATGGCGTGGTGGACGAGCAGGAAGCCGTAGAGTTCCTGCTCGGCGCCGTCGGGGTGTTGGGAGCGCAGCACAAGATGCGATCCGCCAAGGTGGGTTTTGATTTCGTCCAAGGTGGACTCGAACTCCCACCGCTGGGCGTAGAGCGCGGCCAGGTCCTGGGCCGGAGCGTTGGCTGGGTCGAGGACCGTGGTGATGAGCCGGTAGACCTCCTCGTGGCCAGCGATGGTGTACTCGATCACTCGTACCCGTACTCCACTGCGGGTGTGGTGGATGTCGCGTTGGTCGAAGATTTCGCTGATGTAAGAGCCGTCGGGGAGTTGCTCGACCACGGCGAGGACGATGTCCTTGCGAACCCGCCACAGCAGGTCCGCCCCGGTGGCGGTGGCAGTTTGCCACAGGTCCACACCGAAGAAACCGCGGTCGGCCAGCAGGAGCATGCCCGGCCGAAGCGATGTGAACACCTGGCGGGCCAACGCGTACTCACCCGTGCGCAGCGGCCCGGTCACGGCGCCGAACACGACGTGGGTGCCGCACTCGACCAGACCGACCATGCGGATTTGCGGGTAGCCCACGTTCTGCTCACCTCGCCCGGACCGAGGCGGTCGCCCGAAGGCCACCACGTTTGTCTTCGTGTCCGGCAGGTCGAAGGTGGTTCCGTCAATCGCAACCAGTCGCCAGTCACGGTAGAAGGCGCCGGTGGTGCCGCGGTCGGCAACGGGCTTGCAGACTGCGGCGAACATCTCCCTCACCGGCTCAACACCCAACCGGGAACGTGCTTTCCAGATCGCGGCAGTCGACGGCACGGTCCACCCGGCGCGCCATCGCCGCCGC
>DATHIG010000001.1:0-2397 GCA_035490035.1 Actinomycetes bacterium | reverse complement strand
CGCCAGGTAGGCGGCGGTGACCAGCTGCCACCACGACGCCCCGACGATCAGGAACACCACCCAGCCGCCGGCCAGCAGGCCCAGGTTGAGGCCGATCCTGGCGGCGTACCAGCCGCGCCGCCGCTCCAGCAGCCCGGCCTGCCTGACCTGCCGCGACAACGCCGTGAACTGGCCCCACCGGCCCTTGGGTGCCGACTCCGGTCGAGTGGTCGGCTCTTGTTCTAGGCGCATACAAGTTCCTGCTTGTTGGGTGGCTGCGGGGGCCAGGAGCCCCCGGAACCATTCGGGTAGTGTCGGCCTTGGTCAGGCGGCTCGTCCTGGCCGGAGGCGGTCCCGCAGCCCGCCGGTGACCTGGGCGGGTCGCTGCTGCTCGCCCATGCGGGCGTTGATCACCAGCACCGCCCCGGTCAGGGCCGGGATCACCCACTGCAGCACCTTGAGCTGGCGCTGAGCCTTGGCCACGACCTCGGGCGTGTCGCCGCTCGGGTCGGCGCCACCCTCGACCGGGACCTCGCCCGCCGCGTCGAGCTTGGCCCCCAGGGCCCGCGACCAGGCCGTCGCGGCCAGAGCGGCGCCGGTCAGGGCGGTCTTGACCACGGTGGCCGAGGCCACGCCCTGCTGGCTGGCCACCCGGCCCCTGTTGGCGGCAAGCAGCACGGCCCCGCCGGCCACATGCGCGGCGATGCCGGCCAGGTTGACCGGGGTCCAGCGGTTCCAGCCCGCGGTGGCCACCCGCAGCCGCTGCTTGGGCTCGCCCACCTGGGCCGCGGCCCCGTTGAGGCCGACCGCGCCCATCAGCGAGCCGCCGAACCAGGCCGCCAGCCCGACATCGTGCAGGGAACGGGAAACGGTGTTGTCAGCTGTCACAGTGTTGCTCCTTCATGGATGTTGAGAGTTACGAGATGAGCGGGGGCCACCGGAACCCAGCGGCCCCCGCTCCCATAGGTGTTGCCCGGCCTAGCGCTGGTCCTGACGGCCGAACTGCTCCTGGTCGCCCTCGACCTGGATCTGCTCCTTGCGGACCTCCTCGGAGACCTGGCGCTCCTCGGTGACCGTCTCGGTGTCGAGCCGGACCCGCTCCTTGGGCACGGCCCGCTTGTCGACCACGACCTCCTCCTCGCGCAGGGTGACCTCGTGCTCCTCCTCGGAGATAGCCGGACCGCTGGTGGCCGCGTCCAGGTTGGCGTCGGTGATCGGCTCCCGCTCGACCCGCACCTCCTCGCGTTGGACCGGCACGGTGACCTGCTGGGTCTCGGTGGTCACGTACTTGCGCAGCCGGGCCCGGCCGCGCTCGCGGGTCTCGGTCCCGACCTGGAGCTCCTCCTCGGAGCGGGTCATGGCGTCGTCGGTGGTCGGCCCGGAGGTGTCGCGGCCCACCGCACGGTCCTGCACCTCGTCATAGACGCCGTCGCGGTCCCGGTCGCGCGGGTCGACGTCCCGCCCGGTGCCGGCGGGCAGGCCGCTGTCGGAGCGGGACTCGGTGTAGTCGAGGCCGTAGTGGCGGTACAGCTCGGCCTCCTCATCCTGGGAGAGGCTCCCGTCGGCCTGCGGGCTGGGGGCGTCGCTGACCTGCTGCTTGTCGTAGGGCACTTGGACGCTGTCACCCATGTCCTGGGCCTGGACGAGGGGCACGAAGGCGGCCTTGGCCGAGAACAGCCCCCTAGTAACCGTGGCCCACTCGGGCTGGCCGGTCTCGTCGTCCAGGTAGATGGCGTCGATCGTGCCGAGCTTGTCGCCGGCCGGGTCGACCATGGTGCGGCCCTGCCAGCTCTGGACGGTGTCGATGTCAGGCATGCGGACTCCTTGCTTGTTGCCAGGTGGGTGGATCGATGGGCGGGGTGGGGGCTTGGGTTGGCCGTGGGACGCCTCGGCCCCGAAGTCCTGTCGAGGCGTCTCGCCGTCTGGGCGGCCTAGCGGTCGCGGCGTAGCCGGCTGGTCCGCTCGGCCGCGAACTCCTGGGTGGCGGGCTCGGTGTAGACCGCAGCTCCGTTACCGTCATCGGAGGTGGACTGCTGGGCCTGCTGGGCGAGTTCGGGGGCGCGCTCCTCGGCCTTGGTGGTGGCCCGCTCCCAGTAGCGCTGCATGGTCTTGATCCCGCCGCCGCCGATGGCGACAACGGCCGACCCGACCACGATGGCCAAGATCGCGTACCACAGGCCGGTCACGATCCGGGGGGCGATCTGCAGCTGGTCCAGGGCCGCGAACGCACCGAAGACCAGCACCGCGATCCCGGCGCCCTTGGCCATGACCTGTCCGCCGGACACACTGGAGAGCAGGTTGGACAGCAGGTCGGTGGCTGCCTTGGCGATGGCGGCCGCGACCACGATGATCACGATGGCCACCAGCACGTTGGGCAGATAGGCGATCAGACCCTGGAGCAGGTCACTGATCGGGTTG